>WQXP01000072.1 GCA_009784765.1 Oscillospiraceae bacterium
GAAGTTTATGGGATACTGCACCCCGTTAATGCTGATTGAGGTAACGCTCACTCGAGCATCCGCAAATTGTGCCGGGGCAGGAGAAACACCCACAAAGCCGTCAGGCCAATTGAGTGTCGCTCCCTCCGACATGAGTGCCAAACTCACAAGCTGGTCTGTCGCAGGGGTGTTTAGCGCAAGCGTCGCCGTGTAAGCCCCGTTTTCACTGATTTGTACTACAGGGCCGAAATAATGCTGCCATGTTACCGTATCACGCCCAACTAACCGCACAGGCGCGACTGCTCGCGGAGGTTCGGGAGGGGGCAGACGCGGGTCGCGAATCACTGACCAGTCGCCGGTGCGGGAGCGGGTTTGAACCTGTTCGCGAACCATATGCGTAACTTCGACTGTTTGTAAGGTGTTCCCGCGGCTGTCACAAAGCCTGAGCGTTTCGCGGAAAGAAAGGTTAAAATTCGTCCTCACGCCTTTGTGAGTACGCGCGTGGTCGGCAGAGCGTGTATTATCGCTCATAGGTACAAACAAAGTCTGACCCGGGCGGACAATCACAGGCGGAAGCCGCCACTTGTGCGGGTCGTTGCTGTCGGTGAGGTACAACCCCCGCCCTGATATGCTGCGCGTTGTCGGATTATGGAGTTCGAGAAAATCCCCCCCTGCCGCTTTCACCATGGTTATTTGCAAATTAGCAGTCGGGCATTCGGCGAAGTGTAGTTGCACATTTCGCGATGAGCCAATCGCCAAGCGCATAACCCCGTCTGCGGTAGGCGCGATTTGTGTTCCGTCAACAATCCAGTGGCTGACAACGTACCCTGGATACGGTTTCGCTGTAATCGCGATTTGCGTTCCGCCGTAATAGTTACCCGTAACACTCGTGCTTTCGTGAACTATACGTGCGTTCATGACTGCACTTCCACCGCGCGAAGTCGTGAAATTCACAGCGTGTCGAGTTCCGGCGGGAAAGTCGAGACCGCTGTTAGTCGCCGCGCCGAAAGGCTGCCCGATAAAGTTGAGCATATGTGCAGGTCTGTCTTGCATAAAAGCCCGCATTTGCACCCGCGATGTATCGAAAGTGTCTAAATTCGGCCAACCCGGAGAGTTCGGCATAAAGATATTGGCATTCGCCGCATATACGTGTTCATTGTGAATACGCGATATGTGGCGGTCTAAGGTCGCTGTCGCGTTTTGCGGTGTCATAACACCGTCGCGCAAATCAGAGAGCGTATTCGCGAAACGCCCGCGCATTTCCGGGCGTTGCAGAACACTGTTGAGGATTGCAGAAGACCCCTGCCACTGAGGATTAGCTGCCCCTCCACCTCCGCGCAGAACATTATGAATGGTATTGATACTCGCGAGTGAGCCGTTATAGATATTAAAACTCGCTTCCAAATCATGAGGCATCCACCGCCACTTACCGTCCCGCAGATGGGGGTGTAAATCGGGGTCATCGCGTTCGGCATCTGTCGGGAAATATCGCCACATTTCCATATTATGATTAGGCCAGTCAAGGTTTTGAATGTATACGTTGAAGGCGTAGTACAGCATTAGATTTTCTATGCACACCCGCGACGAGAAATCTGCCCAGCGTGTTTCGTCTGTAAGCCCGCCCTGCGCCATTCGGAACAGTGCCCGCCAATCAGAGACTGCGTCCGGCTCTCCTTCCCACCATTCGTTGCCGTAACCGCTTTCCGAGCCGCCGAGAGTACGGAATCGCTCCGTTTCACCGCCATATTTGCGGCGCAGATGATTTTCGGTTCGCGGCGTTTTAAGCCAAGATACGCCGTAATAATTCCCGTTAAGGAAAATCGCAGCAGGAGTATGATTCTGCGTATCGTTAATACCCGCTTGCCGCAGTAAATTCTGCGCGACTTCGTCGCGTATGAAGCCCTCATAACGGTCGCTTCCGCCGTTGCGCAGCCGAACACGACGATAGCTGTTCATTATGTTACCGTCGGGCAGACGCTCATCACCGAAGAACGGAAAATCAAACCTGTGAACGCCGTAGTCTTCCTCACGGGCGTAGAGTTCAATGCTTTTTTGCTCGTGTGCCCGTGAGTATCCTCCTTTGATGCGCATTCCCGCTCTTTGTGAAATGACCGATGTTCCGCAAGGCAGAAACACCTCCATATGTACCTCACGCTCTGATTCCCTTCCGCGCCGATTGAAGTTTGCAGGGCGGTCGGGGTTGATTTCGCCGCGTCCTCCGGGAAACATCTCCCAATCCGGGCCCGGGCGGGGCGGTCTGCCCATTCGGCGTGTGAAATCGTCAATCCAGTCTTGCCTGTCAACCCCTTCAACCATTACTCCGTCATTATGGCTAAAAAGCCCGTGAGGGTCTCCGTTAAGTACAAAGATGAGTGTGTCCTCGCAAAAGCGTGAATCAATGCTCAGCCCGGTAACGAAGTTATGGGTTACGACGGGGGAAATCTCGCTCCCGCGGACAGCAAAGGCGCGAACACTCGTTACACGTACAGAAACGCCTGCTTCAATCAGAAGCGGCGTGGTGTAAACTATATTGCTCGCAGGAGTAACGCCTCCTTTGAACACCTGCCAATCTCGCGGACATTGAGAGGTAGGTTCGCCGTTGAGAGTATAGAAAATGGTTGTGTTATCTCGTGAGGCTCCGAGGGAAAGCTGAAACGACTCGCCGAAAAAGCCTGATTCGTGCGAGAAAATGACTCGCAGCGGCGCAGATTGCGGTGCTGAAGCTGCTGCCACCTCTGCTCTGCTTGCCGTTATACTGTTCGGTGCTTCACCGACTAAGCCTAAGAACAATCCCGCAAGAATAAGCAAAGCACTGATTTTCGTTCTCATTTTCATGATTATACCCCTCTCTTTACACTCTCTTTACATTAGTATAACAGTTTTTTTAGCAAATGTCAAGCAGAGGAGTGAAAATAAATCCAAACTATCGCCTCGCGCTAATATCCTCTACAAGCGACATAATCGGGTACAGTTCGTTGTAGTGCTTCTGAATAAACAACGCGCTGTCGGCATTATAGAGGGTTTCGGCGGCATAGTCCGCAAGAGGGGTGAGCAGTTGCTCATGGGCACACTGAACGGGGTTCACATCAGCAGTATATTCGAGGAGGGCTGCGCTTGTGTCGGCTTGCGAAGCGCAAACCAAGCTGTCATAAGCGTAGTTACAGCGATTGAGAATAGCACAATCGCGGCAGTTTTCGGGAGGAATATACGCGTATTTGAGGATATGAGCTCGCTTTTCTTCATTCACCCCCGCGAAAACATCACCTATTTTGAATGCCTCTTCGCCTAAATAGCGCGAACTGTAGTACAGCGAGCCGTCGGTGTCAACAGATGGCTGATTCATCGACATTCGAATGCGGTCTAAGTTATACTTCTCTCCTTTGAGGTGGGACAAGACTTTCGCGTCAATGGGTGAAAGATAAAACTTCTCCTCCGCTTTCGTCCACTCGATGTACATTTCTGCCATTTTCGCATACTCGCCGCGCAAGATTTCGAGTACCTCGGGAGTCCAGGGGGCTTTTCTGTCATAGTTGTGCGAAATATGCAGATACTTAAAGCCGCTGTCGTGCAAGAAGCGCATCATGTCGGCGGCTTTGTGAACTGTAGAGGGGTCTGTAACGCTCATTCCGATTGCATAGGGCTGGTACTTGAGCAAAAGCGGGATTTTGTCTTGCAAATGCGCGAAAGTCGGCTGCCCGTCCTTTGTGAGGCGGCAATCGTCCTGCGACGGGCCGTCGTGAGAGAACCCAATCGTGAGGTTGTGGATTTTCGCAAAGTCAAGAAACTCCCCGTCTAAGAGCATACCGTTAGTCGTCATCTTGTAATAGAAGTTGTGCCCTGTCTTTTTGCGCAAGCTCTGTGAATACTCGACTGTATCGTATATGAGTTGCCGCTCAAGAAGCGGCTCTCCACCGTAGAAAAGCAGCCCCGACGTTTTTACACCCTGCATTCCGAGACGCACGGCGGCGAACGCGATTTCCCGCGTCATGCTCTCATTGCCGTGGTCTACGAAGCAGTACGAGCAGTTCAGGTTACAGCGATTGGTGAGGTGTAAAGTCAGTTGCATTACAGTACTCCTTGTTGTTTTAGTTGTTCCACGAATGCGTCGATTTGTTCCTCAAGATTTGCCTCAAGTTGGGGGCGAGGGTTTTCTTCTTCCGCCCATGCGTGTTGCGTGTAGAACACGCCCACATGGTCGAGGCTTGTGTGGTTTATAAAATCCTCCGCCACATACTCCGCGAGTTCGTGGGGCGGCGGGCTGAATCCCGGATAGCTTTCTTGCGAGTTCATGAGCGTAATCGCGACGTTGCGTCCGCTATCGAACAAATCAAGGTTGAGCTTATCTAAAGCACCCCACATTTCGTCGCCGTTGGGATAGCTGTATTCAGGAACACTTTCGCCGAATCGCAATCCTGCTTCTTCCAACCGAGCGCGAATCATTCCTAAAGCCTCCTGTTCCGTAAAATACACGACGTAAACTGCCGAGCCCGAGCCGCCGCTGTGAAGCCGTCGCTCTAACTCCTCGCGCAGAACTTCGTGGGGAACAAAAGGCACGACTTCCTGCTCTGTGGACTGCGTAACATAGATTGCCGCTCCCGAACCGCCGTGGTGCGGTCTGAAATCGTCGCACCCTGCAAGGCTGACTGTCCCTACAATCCCCGCACAGGCGAGAATTGCCGTGTTCCGCTTCCACCGACGCGGCATTCGCTTCAGGAGCGTGCTGTCCTCACGCGCCTCCGCAAATGTCGGGATTTTCGGTGGGTTGTACTCCCTCATAGGAGTTGATGTTAGTTGAGTTTTCATGTGTCAGTCCTCCCTTGTTGTATCATTTCGATATAATTTTTCACCATTTCGGTGAATTCGTTCTTAATTTCATCATGTTCATCTTGGGAAACCTCTTCTTTTCCGTCATATGGCTCAAATATATCCCAAAAATCACTGATTGCATCACTGAGAGTGCCACACTCATAATCAAGCCCCGCCTCTGATAATTGCGCGTGCAGAACGCTCAGCATTTCCTGTTCCGTGAGGTACACAACGTAACTCGCAAAGCCCGAACCGCCGTAATCACCGTGATAGCAGTAGCAATCGCCGTCAAATATACTCAGACAATGGAATTTCTTCAACCGCTCAAGAAAAGCGTCAATTTGCGTGTCTAACCGCGCCTCAAGTTGCGGGCGGGCAGTGGCTTTCAGGCGCGTTATGAGTTCTTGTGTCTGTTCGTTGGGGTTTATAAGATTGATTTGTCCGCTCGTCATCATATTACCCACATCGACTTCGATTCGAGTGGTGAAAACACCAAATGTAGCATCCCACAGCTTGTTCTCTTGCGCTAAGTTCTCGAGTTCTGTCGCCGCCTCTGCGTTTGTTACAACCCCGAAATCGCCGCGCCTGACCGCAATCCCGACATCGTGCCACCTGTCATACAAAACAGGAACGGCTGTCACATTTCGCGTAATCTTTCCTTGATTGCACTGCACACGGCTAAGCCACATACAATTATTCGCAATGCGCTGTAGCTCCTGCGGAGTAATGTTTTCGAGATTATCGCCGTTAGCTTCCCACCAATCGCCGCAAATTCCGCATTTGTCTGCCCGCGAAAACTCGGCGGTAAAATCGGGCGGCTCAGCAAGGGGGGCGTTGCGATTCCATCGCTCAGTCCTGAATCGTAACCCCTTTTCCTCTAAGCGGGAGCGAATGTAGTTAATCGCCTCTTGCTCTGTGAAATACACCACATAGCTCGCGAATCCTGTGCCGCCGTAATGTGCAGTGAGTTCAATCCCCTGCGCGTCGGCGGATTTCCATGATTCTTGCGAAAAAGACCGATTACAAGTATTGTCGCGTTTCGCAGGAACGCGCCGCACAGTGATTTGCTCTGCGTCGCCCCTCCCCACTGCTCGGCGTGTTACGTTCTGCAAAACCTGCCGCGAACAACAAAAGCACCGCACTCTCTCCGCAGAGCGCGTAATCGTCCCCACAATCGGCTCATTCGCCGACTGCCCTTGCGCTGCTGCTCCTGCTCCCCCGAATGCCATACTCCCCACCATACTCCCTGTCATTGCGGCACAGGCAAGCACAGCCGCAGACTTACGCCAGCGTCGCGGCATTGTTTTGAGGAAAGCCTTGTCCTCTCGCGCCTGCGCAAGGGTCGGGATTTTCGGCGCGTTGTAGGATTTAAGCGGGGTTGATGTTAGTTTCATGATTGACACTCCTTTGTAATCTAAATAACTGTCAATTGTCAACTGTCAATTGTCAACTGTCAATTGTCAATTGTCAACCGCCCCGTTGCGTCGTTGAGGATATATCGCCCGGTGTCGCATACAATGTGCCACGCGGGCGTGATTTCGCCCTCTCCTAACAC
>WQXP01000073.1 GCA_009784765.1 Oscillospiraceae bacterium
GAAGGCTTAGTCCTCAAAAGCAAGAAAGCAGACGAACTCGTGCAGGAAGCCGAGAATCAAAAGCAAGCCCAGTTCGATATCCTGCAGCGAATTTCGGGCTTCACCCAAGAGCAGGCGAAAGAACACATACTCAGCATTCTTGACACTAAGTTAGACCATGAGAAAGCACTCAAAATCAAAGCATTTGACCAGCGTATTAAAGACGAATGCGACGCGAAAGCAAGA
Organism: Oscillospiraceae bacterium; assembly: GCA_009784765.1. Taxonomy (GTDB): domain Bacteria; phylum Bacillota; class Clostridia; order Oscillospirales; family Ruminococcaceae; genus Ruminiclostridium_E. The sequence goes on from WQXP01000073.1 coordinate 226, forward strand.
AGCCATATCGCATTAGCGATTACGCGGCTTGCGTCGGAAACAGTATCGGAACTCACCGTGTCGGTTGTTCCCCTGCCCACAGATGAGATGAAGGGGCGAATCATAGGGCGTGAGGGTCGAAATATCCGCACCTTAGAACAGCTCACAGGGGTTGATTTGATTATCGACGACACCCCCGAAGCGATTACACTCTCGAGCCATGATAAAGTTCGCCGGGAAATCGCACGAATTTCGTTAGAACGCCTTATTCAAGACGGACGCATTCACCCGACGCGCATAGAAGAGATGGTAGAAAAAGCGCGTAAAGATATTGAGGTAAAAATCAAGCAAGAGGGCGAGAGGGCAGTCATGGAAGCCAACGTCGGCGGAATAAACCATGAACTTGTGCGATTGATTGGGCGGTTATATTACAGGACGTCTTACAGCCAGAACGTACTGGCACACTCGTTAGAAGTCGCGCATTTATCGGGCATTCTCGCGGCAGAGCTGGGTATTGACCCGATGGCGGCACGACGCGCAGGATTGCTGCATGACATAGGCAAAGCATTGACTCATGAAATTGAGGGAAGCCACGTCAATATAGGAATGGACGTGCTTCGCCGCTATAAAGAAAAGCCGGAAATTATCCACGCAGTTGAGGCACACCACGGCGACGTTGAACCTCGCACGGTGCTTGCGGCAGTCGTACAGGCGGCAGACGCGATTAGCGCGGCGCGTCCGGGTGCAAGAAGCGAAAGCTACGAGAACTATATCAAACGTCTGCAAAAACTCGAAGAGATTTGCGTGGGTTATAATGGCGTAGAACGCGCATTCGCAATCCAAGCAGGGCGTGAAATCCGCGTAATGATTAAACCCGAAGCAGTCAACGATGACGGAATGGTCGTCCTTGCGCGCAGTATCGCGGAACAAATCGAGAGAGACATGGAATACCCCGGGCAAATCCGCATACACCTCATACGCGAGAGCCGTACAGTGGATTTCGCAAAGTGAAGCAAAACAAGAGCAATTTCGCCGCAGGGCGGGCTTTGCCCGTCCGCAGGCGAATAGCTTGACGACGAGCAAAACAAGAGCGATTTCGCCGCAGGGCGGGCTTTGCCCGTCCGCAGGCGAATAGCTTGACGACGAGCAAAACAAGAGCGAGCCTTTCCTCACAGAAGTTGCAGGAACGCAAGAACGATAATCACTGCGCCGCCGAGCCATGCAATGTTTCGGCGGCTTTTGCGTGAGAGGCTTGCGCCGAGAACACAGCCGAGTGGAATCGCCGCCATATGCGCGAAGAGAGAGACAGTCAGCATAACAGGGGCATTGACCCCGCCGAGTGCCGCGCCGAATCCCGCGGCGACTCCGTCTAAAGAGAGTCCTGCCGCGATAATCGCCGCCTCAGCGGGGCGAAGAACAGCGAGTTTTGCAGTAATTTCCGACAGAGCAGGTCTGGATTTAAGCCCCTGAAGGAGCTTGATAATGCCGATGCTCATGAGAACGGCGAAGCAGACGACCGCTCCGACGATTTGCGGAACAAGCTCAGCGACATAGCTCCCTGCATAGAGAGCGACAGCGAGCATAGCAGTGCATACGATGTTGATAATTACCACGCTGCGAAAAGGGATTTTTGTTCCCATGCAGCCATAGGCGAAAGCGGCGGCGAAAGCGTCAGCCGCGAGAGTTAATGACAAAATTGCGGATTGTATGTAGTTCGAATAGTCCATGAAAATACCCTCCCTCTCACAGAGACAGTATATTCAAAAAAATAAATTTGGTGAAAATTTGAAAAAGCTATTGACAAGAGAGAAAAAATGGTGTATAATATTGATAATCATAATTCGGCAGGGGGGGAAAAGAGTTGGCAGAAATTCGTATAGGGAAAAACGAGTCTTTAGAAACAGCGCTGAAACGCTTCAAGCGTTCCTGCGCAAGAGACGGCGTTCTTGCCGAAGTTCGCAGACGCGAGCATTATGAAAAGCCTTCAGTGAAACGCAAGAAAAAATCTGAAGCTGCTCGTAAACGCAAATTCAAATGAAATAAACGAGGCGTGGTGAAAACCACGCCATAGTTTTGAGGGGTGTATTATGATATTCAAACCGACAATAAGCGTGGAAAACGTACTGGCAATCGACAAGAAACTGCTGTATAAGCTGAAAGTAAAAGGTCTGATTTTAGATTTAGACAACACGCTTTCCATGCACGATAATCCTGCGGCGGAGCATGGGGTGCCGGAGTGGTTGGAAAGTATGCGCGAACTTGGGGTGCATATGTTTGTGGCGTCGAACAACAACCGGGAACGAGTCGCGCCTCTTGCGGAGCAGTTGGGGTTAAAGTTCATCGCGTTCAGTTGCAAGCCCCTTCCATTCGGGATTGACAAGGCAGTTAAGAAGCTGAAGGAATGTGGAGTTCCGCGAAAGCAAATCGCGATTGTAGGCGACCAGATTTTCACCGACGTTTTGGGCGGGAATTTATACGGAATTAAGAGCATACTCGTTGAGCCGTTTTACCTTGAAGACAAAATCAGTTTCAAACTCAGGCGCAGAGCTGAGAATTTAGTGTACAAGAGGATAAAGGTATGATAACATGGGCAACAGCAGGGCAACCCCTGAGCTTTCGCGGCAAATACCCGCAAGACTTGCCGAAGTATTTGACAGGGTTCGGATTAAACGGGTTCGAAATCCAGTGCGGGTATGGGTTTAATGTGTCGGATACGGCGCGGGACTGGTTTAAGTCTCAAGGGCAAATTACCCTTAGTTTACACGCGCCGTACTTTATTTCCATGTCAAGCACAGAAGAAGAAAAGCGCGTGAAAAGCTTAGATATGCTCCTTGAGTCTGCCAAAATCGCGGACTCGGTGGGGGCGCGGCGAGTTGTGGTACACCCGGGCTCCTGTGCGAAGCTCAGCCGCGAAACTGCGATGGAGTATGCACTCGAATCTTTCAAGCGCAGCCGTGATTTGCTTGACCGCAACGGGCTTGAGCATATAATCATCTGCCCGGAAACCATGGGGAAAATCAACCAGCTCGGAACTTTCGGTGAGGTGCTTACCCTCTGCGAATTTGACGAGAGAATGCTGCCCTGCATAGATTTCGGGCATTTATATTCGCGCAATCACGGTGAGGTTGATTATACAGCAGTTTTCGACGGAGTTGAGGCAAGGCTCGACAGAGAGCGAATGATGGGCTTGCATATTCATTTCAGCAAGCAGGAGTTTACGAAGGGCGGCGAAAAAAAGCACCTGTCTTTTGAGAACGCAGGCACTTTCGGTCCGGAATATGAGCCATTGTTAGAAGAGATAGCAAAAAGGAAAGCGTCTCCTTTTCTTGTCTGCGAATCAGACGGCACACAAGCGGAAGACTGCGGCAAAATGGCAGCGTACTACAACGACATTATCAAAAAGGAAAATAACACATGAACATCAGCGGACTTTTGAATACAGCAGCCGAAGCGGCAATCATCACTTCTCCTGTGAACAGGCGTTATATCACGGGGTTCAAATCGTCTTACGGGGTGGCAGTGGTTACAGAGGGTGCGAATTACTTCCTCACAGATGCGCGGTACTACGGGAACGCGCTGAGTGCAGTAACGGGCTGCAAGGTCGCTATGGTTGATGAAACCAAAGACAGCGGAAAAGAACTCAAGACATTGCTCGGGCATATTTTCGAAAAACACTCAATAACGACGCTGTTGATTGAGAATGAAGCGGTAACTCTTGCGGAACTTGAACGCTATCGCAAAATGTTCCCGAAAATGAGATTTGATACATCACCGCGGCTTTCAGAGGCGTTGATGAAAAGCCGCGTTGTTAAAAGCCCTGAGGAGATTGACAAAATCAAAAAAGCCCAGCGGATTACAGAGGCGGCGTTCGACAAGATTGTGAACAAACTCAAGCCGGGGTTGTCCGAGAAGCAAATCGCGGCTATGCTGACGTATTATGTGTACGAGCTTGGCGCGGAGGGGCCTGCTTTTGATTTCATTGTAGCGTCGGGGAAGAACTCGTCGGTTCCGCACGCAGTGCCGACGAACAAGACTCTTGACGACGGAGATTTTTTAATACTCGATTTCGGTGCAGTGGTAGACGGCTATCACTCGGACATGACGCGGACTGTTGCGATTGGCAGCGCATCGGAGAGTATGCGGCGGGTTTATGACGCGGTCTGGTCTGCGAACATCGACGCGCTGAAAGCCATTCGGGCAGACATTACGGACAAGCTTTTGGACGGTGTCGCCCGAACGACTCTTGAAGCGTGGGGGTATGAGACTTTTTTTACACATTCTTTAGGGCATGGTGTCGGGCTTGAAGTTCATGAAAAGCCGTCTCTGTCAATCAAAGCAAAGCCGAGTATGTCTCTGCGCGAAAACATGGTGATTACGATAGAACCGGGGGTTTATATTCCGAGTAAATATGGTGTTCGCCTTGAGGATATGGCGATTGTTACCAAAAGCGGTTGTGAGTTGATTACGACAACTCCGAAAAAGCTGTTGGTGGTATAAAATTTATTGACGGGCGATTTTCAGCATTTCTTCAAAGAAGTGCAGAAAATCGCTCTCGACGTTTTCGAGTTCTTGAATGTTGTTATACTCGAACTCATAGCGATAATCGCGGACATTGTCATCAGAAACGTTGCCGAGCAGAGCTGTGTCGCCCTCCCGTGTAACAAGCAGAGTAGTGGCGGCGCACAACCCTTTCACGCGGTCGAGGAATGCTGAGATTTGGTCGCTCTCGCGGATATGAACGAACAGAATGTCATCGTCGCCGGCGGCAAAACCTTCGCTCTCCTGAACTAAATAAGTGGTCGGCAAGTCGTTAAACTCTGCGAAAGCGCGCTTCAAATCAGACAAAAGTTTTCTTGCTTTATTGTCTTTGACCCCGTCCCAGCCGTTTTCTTTGGCTATTTTCGCGAAGGGGGCGATTGACGATATTTTTTTCGCCTTGTAGTTCTTAATCACAATGTCGCACAGCGTATCTTTCCCCGCCTGAGCTTTACCGTTGATTACAATAATCAGTTTCCCCGATTTTTCCACAGTCGCCACCTTCTTTCATTTCCTGCTCTTGCTATTATACCACAATTTCTAGCCTTTGTCAAGGGTTGCCTGCAGAATCACCCTCGCGAATTATGTTAAGAACCGTGTCCGCAATCATTTCCCCCGCCGTGACAGGCGCGATTTTTCCGGGCAAACTGAGTGCCCATATGACCTTAACCCCCGCGACGCTTCCGTGAGGCGATTTGCACAGCTCCATGCCCTCCACCCCGGGCTTTGACGCCAGGTCTAAGAGGAGGCAGTCTCCGCGAATGCGTGAGAGCCGCTCGCGGTCGAAGAGTCGTGCGGGAACGGTGTTGACAATCGTGTCAATGGTTGGCAGAGTGTCGTCAATATCGCTCACATGAACAGCAGTACAGCCCGCGATTTTCGCCCACTCCAAATCGCCGACTTTTCGCGCCGCCACCACCACATCAGCCCCGAGGGAGTGGAGTTGCCGCGACAGAATCTTCGCGATTCTCCCGTAGCCCGTAATCAGAATGCGCATACCCATTACAGCCTTGGGGTTCTCGCGCATTATGATTTCCAACGCGCCTTCAGCAGTGATAGCCGCATTCGCGACGGTGAGTTCCTCCCGCTCGAAATAATCCACGAGCCTGTACCCGTTTTTGTCGCAGAGTTCCTGCATCTGCGGGCAGGCTTTCCCGCAATAGAGCGTCGCGCCCTCATCGCAAAAATCCGCGACTGCCGACAGCGAAATTCGCCCCGCATGATAAGGCGCGGTTATGTAGTCGCAGCCTCTGCTCATAGGCAGCGGCAGAATCACATTGGCACTGCGGCGCGGCTTCGCGAGGAGCTGAACCCCCGTCTCCCGCTGAACGTCCTCATGCAGCATATCGAACCCGTAGCAACCGCACTGACCGCCCCGGGCGTTCAGCCGTGCGGCGGCGTAGATGAAGCGCAAATCCCCGCCGATTATGATGTAGTCAGACATAGTTAGACCTCCTGAAAAATAATACTCTAACTATTATATGACAATGAAAAAAGCGGTAGAATAAATCTACCGCAATTTTCAGAAAGGATTTACGCATGAAAAAACAAAAAGTAAAGGACAATTAATCTTCGCGTTTCTTTTTCAGAAC
>WQXP01000074.1 GCA_009784765.1 Oscillospiraceae bacterium
CTGCGCATATCACCAACGCGCCCTCACGACTGCGATTAAACGTGCAAGACACCTTGCGTTGATTCCGTACACGTCGGAATGAGCCTGTAATGCCGTAAACGGTGTAACCATAATGGTTACACCGTTTTTGTTATTCAGAACCTTTTCTTAAACTGGAGAGTTACGTTTTCCTGTGCGTCGATTTTAAGCTCGATGGCTTTGATGTATTCGTTATAGAATCGCTTCTTTTCAGTGTCGCTCATTTCAATCCGCGTTTGCATGAAAGCATGAGTCATCATGGCGTTTACGTTGAGGCTAACTCGTGCGTTCATATAATTCTGCGCGGCTGTAAGCAGCATTGTGGCTTTCATGTCGTTGGTGTCGCCGGTGTAAAATCTGTCTAAATAGCAGTAAAAAATCTTGTTGTCCTGAAGCACCTGCTTGGTGACTGCGCTTGTCTTTTCGTGTTCAATCATGACAAGAAAGTTAGCATCATCAAGAGAGGAAATTAACCCCCAATAATCGGAATCGCTCGAAGCTAAGATGAATGAGTCGGCGTGGCCTTGATAAAACTCTTTGCTCACACCGAGGGCTAATTTCATGTCAATCATAGATTTGTTTGCTTTAATCCGCTCAACCAAGATATACTCGACAGGAACGTCAACAAAGTTTTCGAGTGCCTGCCAAGTAGAAATAGTGTTGACATCATCATAGAGAATAACTTTTGAGATTTTATCGCGATACTCCTTGTCAAGCCCGCGAAACGCCGCGAATAGCTTGTAGGGGTCAGAGTTTTCGCAGTCAACCACGAAAACCGTGTTTTGGCTTCGTTCAATGAAATCATAAATCGCGTCTTTGGCACGCCCGCTAATATCAGCGACTTTGCTGATGTCGGTAAACTCGTCATGATTCCAGCGATAAAGCAGTTCAACGAACTTTTTGTCGGTATACAGAATGTTTCCTTCGTCTGCAGGATTCCAGTTAATGTAGAATTGATAGGGGTAACATTGAAAATGCTCATAATAAACTTCCGCCGCTTGTTTCACGCCCGCTTCAGTGTAGCCGTTAGGCATGATAAAGACTTCTTTCATGTAATTCCAGTTAAGCCACGACGGAAACAAATATTTGCAGTTGTTGATTTTATCAGCAATCAGCCTGTTTATTTCAATAACACATTGATTGAGCTTCAAATTGCTTTTAAGAACAATCCCGTCATCGCTGAGCCGCGAAATAGCCTGTTCCACCGGAATTGAGCCTTGGCTGTAAACCGCCGCGACAGCCGCACTCCAGCTTTTATGCTCTGACTTCATCAAATTAAGAATCGGCATGAACTTGCGCTTAATTGCCGTGCGCAGAATACATAAATTCCTGATACATCTTGCATTTTTGTCGAATTCGTGTTTCCGAAAAACCTCTATTTTCGGGGGTTCGCTGTCATTAACGAAAATTCGTTCAGGGACGCCGATTAAATAAGCCACAGTGGATATAATCGCGAATGTCCCTCCCATGTACGCCACCTGCTGTGAGGTGGAGTGTAGGGTATTCTCACCCCTGTGAGTTTGGTACGCTGTTGTCATAGTGATAACTCCTTTACTTGTTGTCAAGATAAGCCCTACGGACGGGCAAAGCCCGCCCTTTGGGCTTACCTCTTCTTTTGCTTTTGTTGTCATCTCCACAATTCAAGCATGAACATAGTCGCGACTAAAGCGACAGAGTTCACGCAGGTGAATATATTGAAAACTACACTTGCCCGGGAAGATTCTGCACGTTTAACGAGCATAACCACCATAAGCCCGACTCCGAACAGAGCGAAAACCATATAAACGATGTTTACGAAATAATGGGGTGCGAGAGCAGCGACAGTAACATATGAAGTCAGCCGCACAGTATACACGACGAGGTTCGCAAATACCGCCGCCATAAGAAGCCACAGAGACAAGTTAAGCTTTTTAACTCTGCTGAACTCCACACCGCGCTTTTTGTTCAAAATTGCACCGATAATCGTGAAAATCAATGCGTAAAAGACATAAGAGCCGCATATCCCGATTACCGCAAGCCCGATTGTCGCAGGGATAATGCCGGGCAATTGCATAAAAGGAATCATATCAGTCGAAAATGTGGAAACGCGGACTGCGTTTCCGTTTTCGTCTACCTCAAAACTGATGAACGCGAATGGGTCTAAGAGATTCTCGTTAAAAGTGTTCTGAAAAACATAAGGCGAAACTTGCACGAACCTCACGCCCGCAATGTCTATTGTATTCTCGTCAACAGCAGAAAAAGGCAATATGTTCAAAATGTTAATGGTCTGCGGAAGCCCTCTGTGAGGAGTGCGAGTCATCAGAAACATTCCGCTGCCGAAAGTACGTGCGTCAGGCATATTTTCTAAGCCGTCCGAATGAGCAGGAGCATTGTACTCGCCGAACAGCTCTGTGAGCAGCCCGTAAGTGATGGCGGTCTCTCCCATTTGATTGGTTAAAATCACCACACCGAAATCAGAACAAGGTGCGAAAAACATATTCGCGGAGAACCCCGCTGTGTTTCCGCCGTGTCCTACGTGTCGAACTGCGCCGAAACGCTCCCAAAATCCATGAGCAATCCCCGGTGCTCTTCCGTCTAAGCCGTAGTCGTGGCTTACCGACAGCATCTCGTCAAGGGTTTCACGCGCCTCGAACAAGATTCCGCCGCTTCCCTCCGGGGGCATGAGTGCGGCAATGAACTTAGCCGCATCAGAAGCAGTCCCGATTGCGCTGCCTGCAGGATAAAGCCCGAGGTATATGCGGGCATCGCTGTCTTTCATGACTACGGGCGGTTTGGTTTCATCAATGCCGAGCAATCCGATTACAGGCGAATGCCCCGCGACAAGGTCGCGACGCTCTGCAATGGAGGGATTGTCAGCTTGTGTCGGGTGAATAGTCGTGTCTTTCATACCGAGGGGTTCAAAGATGTTCGCGTTCACATATTCATAGAAAAGCATTCCTGAAATGCGTTCAACAATGAATCCGGCAAGCCCTGTCCCAAAGTTAGAGTAAGCGACATTCGTCCCCGGTCGGTGAATTTGCGGCGGCTCATAATTAAGCAGGCTTTGCTCAAGGGAGGGAATATCATCGGGATTCGCGTAAAAGATTTCATAAACACGCTCTGCCCACCCCGCATTATGGTTCATGAGGTGGTACATGGTGATTTTGTCATCAAATCGCAGTTCCTTGAGAAAGCCTTCAGGCAGATAAGCGCGAATGTCGCTGTCCAAATCAAGCTTGCCCTGTTCGTGGAGTTGCATTACACTCACCCATATGAGCAGCTTTGTGACCGAACCCCACTCCCACACATCGTCGCTGTTTGCGGCGCGTTGAGTTTCGATATTCGCCCAGCCGTAGGCTTTGTCGAGGATTACCTCACCATTGCGAATGACGGCAATCGCCGCCCCTGCGGTTTTAGAGTCGATGAACTGCGCCACAAAATCGTCCACAGTGCCTTCGATGTTCGCGTCGTCCGAAATCGCGGATACAGGCAATACGAACGCCCCTGCGAGCATAATCGCAACAATCGCGAATGTAATAAGCTTTTTCATAAAAAAATACCTCCGGTGTTATGTAGGGGCGACTGTTCGCAGCCGCCCGTATATTTTCGAAATCTTGCGCCTAAATAACTGTAAACTGTCATCAGCCTTGTTTAGTTCCGCAGTTAGCACAGAAAGTCCCGGAAACAGGAGTTCCGCAGTTCGTGCAATTTCCGCCCGCTTCGGGCTTTTTGCCGCCGCAACCGGGGCAGAAATTCGCAGTGTTGGTGAGGTTACAAGCCGCGCAAGTCCAACCGCCCGCCGCTGGAGGCGGTGGAGGCGGTGCTTTTCCGCAATGGGCGCAGAAGTTGCCGGTAGCAGTTGTTCCGCAAGAACACTGCCAGCCTGTTCCGCCGGGAGCCGCGCCCTGCATCGGCATCGCCTGTTGCATTGCCTGCTGCTGCTGAAGTGCCGCAAGGGCGTTATTCGCGCCGGCGTTCATGTGATTGCCCATCATTCCCATTCCCATGACACCCATCATAGCACCGCCGCCGCCCGCACCGGGGTTCGCACCGAGTGCTTTCATAGCCTCCCCTTGGTCACGCAGAGCGAGAGCCGCCGCTCTTGCAGGGTCGGTAATGACATTGAGTTTTTGGAATTCTTTCTGAGCTTCGCGCAAATCTGCCTCAGATTGCTTGTCGATTCCGCTGCTTTCGAGAGTTACCGAAACCAATTCAAGCCCGTAGCGGCTGTACCAGCCATACTTGTTCTCGAGAATGCTGTTCAGTGCGTCTTTAAGCTCAGTAACATTCGAACGCATTTGATTCGGGCGAATGCCTTTCTCTGCAACAATCGCGATTGCTCCGCCGAAGGCACTAATCACTTCGCTTTTGATTTGTCTGTCGAACTCACCGCTTTTGCGGTATTCATGTTCCACGTTCCCCGTGAATTGGTAGAACAAATGAGGGTCGGCGATTCTGTAAGTATAGAAGCCCGAGCATCCGAATTGAGCGTCTATATCAAGCCCGATTTTCTCATCAACAATGCGGAAGTCAAGGTCGGCAACGCCGTAAGGGTTGCGAATGATTTCCTTCGTGTTGATGTAATAGACCCGATGACTGCGCGGGATTTCACCCCCGAATGTGAAACTCTTCGCGACTTGTTTAGCAGCCGCGATGATACTCTCACCGAGGTTGCCCGTGAACATAGACGGTGCAGTAGAAGCCTCCCAGATGAACTCCCCGGGAACAGCGCAAAGCTCCACGAGTTTGCCGCCGTCGAGAATGAGCATACACTGCCCCTCCGCCACAGCAACCATCGAGCCGTTGGCGATTACATGGTCGTCGCCTTTGTTAATGCGCGAGCCGTCTTTCTTGACTCCCCGTTCGCCCTGCCGCTTATATCCGCGGCAGATGAGCAGGTCGCTTGACATTGCGTCCATCTCGAAATAGTCTTTCCATTGGTTTTGCAGCGTTCCGGAAATTGCACTGCCCGCCGCGTCGCCGAGTGTCCCGAGTGCGCCCTTGATTGTACTTAATAATGCCATTGTCAGTTCCTCCTTCAGAATTGTTTAGTTTATATTGTTTTGATTGACACCTTCATCGACAGTGTCGTTGCGGATTGTGCCATACTCGCTGAGAACCCAGCTGTATTGCCCCGTAGTAACGACAGACTCACAGAACTCACACACACCTGAAGACGAGATTTTGATTTCCGCAAAACACTTGGGGCAGCGATGTCCCATGAGTTCGCCGCTCGCTTCTTTAGTAACACAAGCGATTGAACGCATGAACTTCATCTTGTAGCGCAAATCCCACCGCGTGGTTTTGTCTCCGCGAATGATTTTGCCTGTCTTTTCGTCCTCGTGCCACTCTATGCGCCGTGCATTGACGTAGAGCGTAACATACTCATACTGAGCGTCTTTGGCATAACTCGTGAGGTAGGCGGTATTAACAACCATTCGGTCGTAATACTGGCGTGTTCCTGAGGCGATTTTGCTCTGAACTTGCTTTTCTGCCGTAAAGTAGAGGTTGTCATGAATTACCGGGCGTACAGCAGTCATGTCGCGGCTTGAGAAAGCAGTTTCAATGTCCATATAAACAGTCCTTGCGAAAGCGCATAAATCGCTTGCCGAGAAATTTGGGTCGTGGGCTTTAACAATGCCTTCGATTTGCCCTGTTCTGTCAGGAAGCGTGATATGCTTGCCTTCATCAGTGCTGAGTTTAACTCCTCCACTGCGCTTTTTCTTCGCCGCTTCAGAGTTGTACGCCGCTTTCTTGATTGACGTTACGATTGCGGCAGTGATTACCGCAAGAATAACCACAACTACTCCCGGCCACCCGAAGCAAGTATACGCCAAGCAAAGAATCGCGATTAAATCACCGAAATCACCGTCCCCGCCGAAGTCAAAATCGCCGCCCCAATCGCCGCCTGCGTCCCAGCCACCGCCGAAGTCGTTTCCGTCGAATGCGCCTGTGCTTCCCATGAACGCCCCGGGAGGAATAAATACAGCAAGTGCCAATACCGCGACTATAGCGATTGCTGCGAATGCAAATTTGTTTCTCATGGACTACTCCTTCTTACCCTGCACGTTCGGCAAGCATAGCGATTGCTGTCTTTTCCTCGCCCTCAATTTCGATTTGCACGAACCCCGGGCGGCAGATTAAGTCGATTCCCTCAGGGGCTAAATAAGTCCGTGCAATGGCGATTGCTTTTATGCCTTGATTCGCCGCCCCTGCTCCGACTGCCTGAACTTCTGCTTTGCCGCCTTCGCGAATAACTGCGGCAATTGCCCCCGCCGACATTTTCGGGAGCGAACGCGCCGAAACCTTGATGATTTCCGTCC
>WQXP01000075.1 GCA_009784765.1 Oscillospiraceae bacterium
CCTAAGTGTAAAGTCATTTACGTTGGCAAGGCGAAAAATCTCAAAAGCAGGGTGTCAAGCTATTTCGTTAACTGCAAAAGCCGCGACCGAAAAACAGCAAAATTGGTCGAACAAATCCATGATTTTGATTACATTGTTACCCCTAAAGAAATCGACGCTTTCGTGCTTGAAACGTCGCTAATTAAGCAACACAGCCCCAAATACAACATTTTGCTTAAGGATTCGCGGGGATTCAATTATGTTAAAATCACAAACGAAGCGTATCCGCGTTTGATTTACACTATGAACACCGATGACAAAAGCGCCCAATATATCGGTCCTTACGTCGGCGGATATTTTGTAAAGCAGTCGGTTGAGGACGCCAATCGCATTTTTACGCTGCCCTCCTGCACTCGTAAACCCGACAAGTTTGGTAAGTTTACACCGCACAATCCTTGCTTGAATTATCGAATCAAACGCTGTATGGGGGTCTGCCTTGGAAATATAACCCAGTCTGACTATGCGGACACCTTGAAATCTGCCGTTAATTATATAAAAAACGGCAGTAAATCAAGCATTGATTCACTCACCGAGCAGATGAACACTGCTGCAGAAATGTTAGAATTCGAAAAAGCTGCAAAGCTTCGCGACAGAATTTCCGCCATGCAACGTGCAGCAACGGTGCAAAGCGTGATTTCATCGAAACAGCACGACTATGACGTCGTTGGGCTCACATTCAATTCGCATTCACCAAGCGCGGTAAACTTTGAGGAGTTGGCAGCCGTAGCGATTGTAAAGTATTCCGGTGGACGCTTGATTGACAAGCAATGTTTCTATCTTGGCGATGCGTATGACGCGCCGCAAATGCTCGCTGATTTTTTGCGCGAATACTACTCAAACACTGACATTCCGCCCCCACGCGAAGTGTACACCGAATTGGTTGCTGAGAATTCTGAGTTGCTTGCTAATTTTCTTAAAATCAAATTCATTGTCCCCAAACGTGGCGAGATGCTTTCTCAAATTACACTCGCCCGGAGTAACGCCGAGGAATTTTTGGCACTTCGTATTGGGAGCAAACCTAAAAAGGTTGTCGCTCTCGAAACCCTTGCAAACCTATTAGGGTTGCAGCAATTACCGCGCAATATCGAGTGTTTTGACATATCCAATATCGGAACAGAGATAAAAGTTGGTGTGATGGTCTCATATCGCGATGCCAAGCCTTTTCGAAGCGGTTATCGCAAATTTATCATCAAGAATGTTGTCGGAACTGATGACTATGCTTGCATGAAAGAGGTTTTATTTCGCAGATACGCGCAAGCCGACGCTTTTCCGGATTTGGTTTTTGTTGACGGCGGAAGCGGACATTTCAACGCCGCTAAGAGCATATTCGACGAACTCAATATCACACTCGGAGAACGCGTGAACCTTTTTGGGTTGACGAAAGACTCCAAACACAAAACACGCGCGATTGCAAGTGGCGGTGGTGAGATTCAAGTCAACTCTAACAAGGAAGCTTTTGCCCTATTAACGCAGATTCAAGATGAGGCACATCGTTTTGCGGTAACTTTTGCACGCGAACGTCACGCGAAATTAGCGTTCGACCTCACTCTTCGGCAGGTACCGGGAATTGGCGTGGCTAAGGCAACTGCTTTACTCAAGCGTTTTAAGACTAAATCCGCATTGAAATGCGCAAGCGTTGCCGAACTTGCGGAAGTCGCGAAAATCAGCAACGAGAAGGCCGTCAAGTTGTTTGAGTTTATAGAGAAAATGTGAGGTTTTATGAGAGTAGTCACCGGCAGCGCACGCGGGAAACCCCTCAAAGCGCCGCAGGGACGGGATACACGCCCGTCATCTGCCTCTACCAAGGAAACTATGTTTTCAGCAGTGCAATTCGACATTGTGGATTCTGTAGTACTCGATTTGTTTGCAGGGTCGGGGCAGCTCGGGATTGAAGCTCTCAGCCGTGGTGCGAAATTCGCCTATTTTTGTGATATAAACCCTGAAGCGTTGTCAGTCGTTAAAAGCAATCTTTCATACACGAAATTATCTGAATCAGCGTTCGTGAAAAAGTTGCCTTGGTACACATTCTTAAAACTTCTCAAGGCAGAAATTGACCTTGCGTTTATCGACCCGCCTTTTGAACAAGGATTGATTGAAAGTGCCTTGGTGGCTATAGTTCCCAAGATGACTTCGCGCGGCATTATTGTGTGCGAGCATGAAGAAAAGCTTCAGCCCCCAAATGAGGTTGACACTTACAAACTCACAAAAACTTACAACTGCGGTTCGTCAACCATTTCTATTTACCGTAACACAAAATGAGTTTACACGGAGGTTTAATGAAAACAGCGATTTACCCCGGGAGTTTCGACCCCGTAACTTACGGACACATCGACATAATTGAGCGTGCTGCTAAGCTGTTCGACCGTTTAATTGTGTTAGTTTCCACCAATCCGACGAAGCCGCCGACATTTTCTCCGGCTCAGCGGGTTGATTTTCTTCAGCGAAGTTTAAGAAAGTCGCTGACGACGCCCGAAGTCAACATTGAAATTGATTGCCATAGCGGGCTTTTCATTGACTATTTCAAAAAGCGCGGCGCAAACGTAATCGTCAAAGGTTTGCGTGCAATGTCTGATTTTGAATACGAATTTCAGATGGCGCTGCTCAACAAAGATATGTGCCTCGGGGCAGAAACGGTGTTCCTGTCTGCGAATGTCGCGAGTATGTTTTTATCCTCGAGTGCGGTTAAACAAATCGCGCAATTCGGCGGCGATATTAGCGCATTCGTTCCACACCAAATCGCAGATGACATCACAAACCACTTATCAACCCGTAGCGGTTGACGCTTTTGAGCGTGCCAACCGGTGAGGATTCACACCCTTGATTTACTCTGCGAAAGGAGATAAAAATGAACATTGAAACAATTCTTGACATGATGGGGGACGTATTGGACAAGGCGGTTGCGATGCCGCTTAGCGGAAGGCGAAGCTTGATTGATGTCGAAAAAATGAGCAATCTGCTCAATGATATTCACGCGAATTTACCGCGCGAAATCGCGAAAGCACGCGAAGTCGTGAACGAGCGCAAGGCACTTTTAGCTGAGGCGCGTCGCGAGGCAGATGAACTCCTCAAAAAAGCGGAAGAACGCGCGAAAACTCTCGTTGCACAGCAGGAAATCACACGAACGGCGCAAGCCCGTGCCGAGGAAATTATGCTCGACGCTCACCAAAAAGCAAGGACTTTGCGTAACGCCACCAATCATTATATCGAAGATATGCTCGCCAACAGCGATGAAATGCTCACAAAAAACTTGGCCGCTATAAAAAAAGCACGCGCCGCCCTCAAAAACTCCGCTCGCTGAGAGCAGTCAACACGAAACGGTTGCTTTTACACTCAGTTAGGTTGACTAAATTTCGCCCGCCAACTAAAACGGGTTGACAAGGAGGTTTGTATGCTTCAATATGATGAAATTCGCTTAGAAATTGAAGGTTTGCTCCCTAAATTAGACGAGTTGGCGCAGGCACTTCATTTAGAGAATGTCGCTGCTGAAATCGCCGCTTGTGAGGAAGAGTCTGCTCGCCCTGAGTTCTGGAATGAGCCGGCTTCAGCGCAAAAAGTCCAGCAGAGGCTCGGCGATTTGCGCAACACCGTCGAAACTTACGCTAAGCTCAAGACGGACTTCGATGATGTGCTGACCATGCTCGAATTAGGTGCGGAAACACAGGAGGAAAGCGAAAAAGTCGCGCTGTTAGACGAAATTCGCCCACTTGCCGCGAAAGCGCGCAAGGAACTCGAAATGCAGACGCTCTCCACATTGCTCACAGGTGAATATGACTCAAAAAACGCGATTGTAAGCCTAAACTCCGGCGCGGGCGGCACAGAAGCCATGGACTGGGTTCTCATGCTCTACCGTATGTACACGCGCTGGGCAGAGCGGCATAACTTCAAAGTCGAGCTGCTCGACATTGTTGAGGGCGAGGAAGCCGGCTTGAAAAACGTCTCTATGCTGATTAAAGGTGTCAACTCTTATGGGTTTCTGCGAAGCGAGAACGGTGTACACCGACTCGTCCGCATATCCCCCTTTGATTCATCGGGGCGCCGGCACACAAGTTTTGCCAGTGTCGAAGTCATGCCCGAAATCGACGACAGTGTGGCAATTGATATTCCCGCTGATGATGTTGAAATCACCTTCTGCCGCGCGTCGGGGGCGGGCGGGCAAAAAGTCAACAAGACGAGTTCTGCGGTGCGGCTTATTCACAAGCCGACAGGGATTGTCTGTTGCTGCCAAACTCAACGAAGCCAGAACCAAAATCGCGAATACGCGCTGAGAATGCTCAAATCCAAGCTGATTGAAATTCAGCAGCGCGAGCATCTTGCAAAAATCTCCGACATCAAGGGCGAGCAGCTGCAAATTGCGTGGGGGGCGCAAATCCGCTCCTATGTCTTTATGCCCTACACTCTCGTGAAGGACAACCGCACATCTTTTGAGGCAGGGAACATCAACGCCGTTATGGACGGCGATTTAGACGGTTTCATCAACGCTTTCCTGACTGCCAAAAGCCGCGGAGAGCTGTAAAAAAATCCCCCACAGTTGTGGGGGATTTGTTAATCTACATAAATCACATAGCCATCGTGAGGAAGCGGTTGTATTCTTTCGGGTCTTGGCAGCGAGAAAGCCCTGTGCTTTCAGTGATGTAGCCTTGGCGGGTGAGCCGCGCGAGGTCTTGGTCAAGGCTGAACATTCCGCGAGATTTACCTGTAGTAATCGCCGACGGAATTTGGAAGATTTTGTTTTCCCGAATCATCGCGCCGACTGCATCTGTGTTCGCCATAATCTCTAACGCACAGCAACGCCCGCGACCATCCGCCGTCGGTACGAGAGTCTGCGAAATAACCGAAACAAGCGAGTTCGCCAACTGCGAACGGCACTGCCCTTGCGAGTGGGGCGGGTAAACGTCGATTATCCTGTCCAACGTCTCTGCCGCGCCTGTGGTATGGAGCGTTGACATAACCAAGTGCCCCGTCTCAGCGGCGGTGATTGCTGCAGAAATCGTCTCGAAGTCCCTCATCTCACCGACGAGTATAACGTCCGGGTCCTCACGAAGCGCAGAGCGTAACGCCCCTGCGAAACTGCCCACGTCTACGTTAATCTCACGCTGATTCACCATAGAGCGTTTATGGTTGTGCAGATACTCAATCGGGTCTTCGATTGTGATGATGTGGCAACTTCTGCTGCGGTTGATATGGTCTACCATCGCCGCGAGAGTCGTCGATTTACCCGAACCTGTCGGCCCTGTTACGAGAACAAGCCCGCGTGGACGCAGCGCAAAGTCGCCCAAGGTCGGCGGGAGGCTGAGGTCTTTGAGTGTTGGAATGTCATTACGGAGCAGACGCATAGCAATCGCGTGGTAGCCCCGTTGGCGGTACACGTTGACCCTGTGTCTGAAGCCTGCAGTCGAAACAAACGAAAAGTCTGCGTCTTCGCCCTTTTGAATGAGCTGTTTGTGTTTAATCGACGTGATTTGGTTAATCACGTTAATTATCATGGGTTCGTTGAAGTCCGGGTAGCCCGCAAACTTCTGGATACTGCCGTGCAACCTCATCAGCGGGGGAAGCCCTGCCGTAAAATGCACGTCTGATGCCTCCAAGGAACGCGCCTCATCAAGAATCTCGTTTATGTCTATTGATTTCATGTGTGTTCTCCTTTTGTATTTTTAATATGAAAATAAGTCATACCGTATAAGTCGCTTTAATCAGCTCATCCATGGTTGTTGTCCCTGCGAGAACCATGTCGGTTACGTTGTCACGGAGGAGTTTCGTGCCGTTTTTCTTCGCCAACTGCCCGATTTCTTCTGCTGTGCCGTTTTGAGAAATACACTCTTTTATTGCCGTTGACGGAATGATAATCTCGTGAATTGCGGAACGCCCTGCATAGCCTGTGTTACGGCAGTTCTTGCACCCGCCCGACTTCGCGGCTTTAATCGTGAGCGGCTCTGTCTTGTTGACTAACTTCAAGTCTGCGGGGTCGTCAATGAGCATTTCCTTCGCACAGTCTTGGCAGAGGATTTTTACAAGACGCTGCGCGATTACCCCGACAATCGAGGACGCAACCATGTACGGCGCGACGCCCATATCAACAAGGCGCAGAATAGTACTCGCCGCGTCGTTGGTATGGAGGGTGGAAAGCACCAAGTGCCCGGTAATCGCTGCACGAATGGCAATGTCTGCCGTTTCGCCGTCGCGAATCTCCCCGACCATTACTATGTCCGGGTCTTGACGGAGAATCGC
>WQXP01000076.1 GCA_009784765.1 Oscillospiraceae bacterium
GCGATTAAAGCTTTACAGGGCGATTACCGCATTCTTACGGGGCATGGGAGGGAAACAACACTCGGGGCAGAAAAGCAGGAGAATCCGTATTTGGCTGAACTCAGCGATTTTTGGCAATGAATGCTTCCTCTCCTTACCATGCCGCTCGGCTTCAACGGGCACTCGAAGCCGCAGGAGTCGCGGCTCCTGCGCAACTGCCGTGGGGTGCGTTTACAGGGGTTCACCCGATTAGCTATATTCGGCAAAACCGCAACAAACCTGAGCTTGCTCTGCTTGGCATAAGCCCACAGAAGACAGCACTCGCGCTGGAGATAATTGCAGTGCAGGAAAGCATTCTTCAAGAACAAAACCCGCGGCTTTTGTACGCGGGCATTCCATTTTGCCCGAGCCGTTGCAAATACTGCAGTTTTGTCAGCGAATCAGTCGTGAAATCGCACAAGCTAATTCCGCAGTATACCGCTGCCCTTGTCCGCGAGATTGCGGAAATTCTTGAGCAGCACAGAACTTTCGACAGCGTGTATATCGGCGGTGGAACGCCGACTGCCCTGCCCTTTCGTGAATTAGCGCGAGTGCTTGAGCTGCTTGCACCGCTCCAAAGCCGCGAGTTTACGCTGGAAGCAGGTCGCCCCGAAACAATCACAGAGGAAGTTTTGCAACTTGCCGCTCAAAGCACAGTAACACGAATCAGTATAAATCCGCAGTCCATGAACGCCGCGACCCTTGAGGCTATCGGACGCGGGCATTCGGTTGACGATGTTTATACGGCGTTCGAACGTACTCGTAAGCATGATTTTGCTGTGAATATGGATTTAATCGGCGGGCTTCCGGGCGAAAGCCTCACGGAGTTTGAAAACTCGCTGAAGGCGGTGATTGCACTCGCACCTGAAAACATCACCGTGCATAGTTTCGCGGCAAAACGTGCCGCAGACTGGGCGCAGAAAACCCCTCGCGCAGACTACACGCAAGGGGCTTACGGATTGCTGAAATCGGCGGGATATTTTCCCTACTACCTCTACAGGCAGAGCAATTGTCTCGGCGATAACATAGGTTACGCTAAAACAAGAGCAACCCCGCAGGGGCGACTTGCTCGCCCCGAAGGGTTGCTTGACGATTACGCTAAAACAAGAGCAACCCCGCAGGGGCGACTTGCTCGCCCCGAAGGGTTGCTTGACGATTACGCTAAAACCCTCGAGAGCATCTGCCGCTATAACGTGTTCATGATGGACACAGGCACGGACGTTCAAGTGCATGGGGCAGGTTGCGGCGCGGCCTCACGAATTAGCGGAATCAAAAGCTATAACCCGAAATATCCCCACGAATATATCGCGACCACTCCTTTACAACCCCGCGATTGTGTGGTATAATAGACCTCCACGGAAACCCTGAGCGGGGGGATATGCGCAATTATCGAATGTCTTCTTTTTTCATTTTTGCGATTTCCGCCTCAACCTCTTTAACATCTTGTGGGTCCATAGTAGCGCGTTGTGCCGCAATCGCGGGGTTGTCAAGGGGGCGGGGAAGATTTGTATGGTGGTGATTGAGTGTCGCCCCTACATAAAGCCTATCCCATATCGCGCTTCAACCCCGAGAAGTCCAAATAATCCTCGATGAACTGCTTTCGCAGGAGGTCGGGCGGCACGAACTCGTTGTACTTGCCTAAAATCTGTGTGTCATCGGGGAGCGGCAGGTCGTACAAGTTTAAGTCGCTGTTCAGGATTTCGCGGACGATTTCTTCCAACTCCTCTGCCGTGCCGTCGTAGACTACCTCAAGGAATACGCAGGTAATCCACGGCAGTTTTGACTTAATCCCCCTGTGTCGAAGCGCGTAATTCAGCGTAATAATCTGCCGCGTCCCGACCCACGGAAAAATCGCGAACTTTTTCGGTGAGAGCGGGGTCACAAGATTTTCCAAAATCCCCGAATTGCGGGCAATGTAGCGAATCTCGTTGAGCCGCTCCGCACAACGCTCGCTCAAGAAGCCGTAGGAATCGTCGCCTGTGAGAATGCTCCGCACTTTGCGGACAAGAATGGTGTGCAATTCGGCGGTGAAGTCCACGTCCCAGTCCACGACAGAAATGCCGGGGACTTTTTTCACGAAAATGACTTTCGACTTCTCGTTGACATCGACTGTTTCCCACGTCATTCCCGCGAGTGCAAATCTCACGCCGACGGGGTAGATTTTATCGACTGTGCCTATAGTTCGGTTCTCGTCTTTGACTAACAGGTAGTCCGTCGAGAGGAACACAGTCAGGAACTTGTGGCTGTTTATGACTTTCTCGCCCTCGCGACCGATAATCAGCCCGCCGCGTTCCGTCCGTTGGAGTTGTTCGCGATATTCCATGAACGCGAGCAGTCGCTTGTAGTCCTCTTGCGGGATTTGACGGAAACTCCCGAGGTTTAAGACGCTTTGTGCTAACATCGCCGCCGACATTTCCCCGTTGCTTTTGAGGCTCGACATTGTCTGATGATACAGCAGATTGTAGGGGTGATTGTGCGGCGGAATCGGTTCAATCCAGCGGTCTTTGAGGTACAGCTCGATAATCGCGATTGTGCGGATAAACTCCCAGTTAATCGGGCCGAGGGTGTCATCGGAGTTGATTCTGATACTCTCCACGAATGTGAACAGCAGTTGCGGAATCTGTCCTCGTCGCCCGCACCGCCCGAGCCGCTGTGCGAAACTCGACACGTTCAGGGGTGCGCCGACTTGTACGGCTTGGTCTAACGAGCCGATGTCAATTCCAAGCTCAAGAGTCACCGTTGCGCCGGTGACAATTTTGTCGCCCCCGAACTCGCATTTCATCTCGTCCTCGGTGCTTTCGCGGAGCAGAGCGGACACATTCCCGTGGTGGACTCTGTACACGTCGGGCGACTTATTCCGCAAGGCAATCTCCCGCAGATTCGCCATGACAAGCTCGGTTTCTTCGCGGCTGTTGGTGAAGATAATCGTCTTTTTGTCGAGAGTCTGCTTGAAAAGATACTCGTAATGCTCGCGATTGCCGATGTCGCCGCAGTCAGTGCCCGCGACGTTCCCGACTGTCGGGTGACTGCTGCCGTCGGCGACTACCTCGGTGTCCCGCTTGTCGGCGTAGTTCACGAACCGCTCGATATGCAGCCCGACACGTTTTTTGCCCTCGTCAGTAATCGGAGCGGCACACTGCCGACCGCTTCCTGTATTGAGCCAGTTCTGCGCTAAGCTCACGTCGCCGAGGGTTGCGGACAGTCCAATTCGCCGCGGATTGCTTCCCGTGAGCTGCGTCAATCGCTCTAAGACGCACAGTAACTGTGTTCCGCGAACGTCCCGCATGAAGTGGTGAACTTCGTCGATGATTACGTACCGCAAGTCGGAGAACAGCGACAGACACGCACCGCGTTTGTTGGTAATCAGACCCTCGAGCGATTCGGGGGTAATCTGGAGCAAGCCTTCGGGGTTCTTGACAAGCTTGGTTTTCGCGGTTACGTTCGAGTCGCCGTGCCATTTGGTGACGCGAATGTTCGAGTCAAGGAGCAGGTTCTCTAACCGCTTGAACTGGTCGTTAATCAGGGCTTTGAGCGGCGAAATGTACACGACTCCTACGGAGCGCGGCGGGTTTTCGAACAGGTCGGTCAGGACGGGCAGAAAAGCCGCTTCGGTCTTGCCCGACGCAGTCCCCGACGATAGCAGGAGGTTGTCGTCGGTGTCGAAAATCACCTCACACGCCGCGACTTGGTTGCCCCGTAACTGCTCCCACTTGTTGCGGTAGATGTAGTCTTGAATGAACGGGGCTAATCTTGAAAAAGTGTCCATCAGAATTCAAACTCCTTAAAATCTTCGTGAATGACCTCCTCGCTTAATCCGCCCTTAGCCATCTCGAAGCTGTTCCCTCCCAGAATCTCCGCGACGCTCATGTGCGGATTCTGGTGCAGAATGTTCACAAGCTCGATGAAGTCGCGTATGATTTCTCGCGGCGTTATGTGCGACTCTGCGCCGACGCGGTTGTATTCCACTGTGAGGAAGTACAGCAAGTCCTCGTGGGTGAGTGTCGGTGAATACCCGAAAAGCCCTGCGTGAATGTTTTGCAGTTTTTCTACGAGAATGTACATTTCCTCTTGCGACAACATTTGCAGGCGTATGATTGGCGCGGTTAAGTCTTTTACTTGCTCGGTGGCGAAATGTCCCTCTGCAAGCCGCGATTTCAGTGCTTCGTAGCTGAACACTCCCTTGTATTTGTCCGCGATACACTGGGGCGTTCCGCCCATGAGAAATCCGATGTGCTTTGCTTTTCCTTGCAGAACGTCGTTGTACATAGTCAGGATTTTCTCGTAATTGTTCGCCCGCGTAATGCTGTTCGGGATTTTGAATATGTTCACAAGCTCGTCAATCACCACGAGTAAGCCCTTATACCCCGCTCCGACTAAGAACGCCGCGAAGATTTTGAGGAAGTCGTACCAAGTCTCGTCATTCACCACGAAATTTATTCCGAGGTCTGCTTTCGCTTCTTTTCGGGAGGGGTACTCCCCTCTGAACCAGCGCAGGACGTTCGATTTGAGCGCGCTGTCGTCCTCGCGGTAGGCTCGCCAGTACAGTGCGACTGCTTTCGCGAACTCGAAGCCGTTCACCATGCCCTCAAGGGAACTCGCGACTGCGTAAATGCGTTCTTCTACCGCCTGATTGAACTCGGCGGGCGGCAGATTGTCGCCCCTACAGGCGACTTCCGCTTGAATCCCGCTGAGCCACTTCTCGAGAATCAGCGGCAATGCACCACCGTCGGGTTTGGATTTAGTCGAGAGGTTTGAAATCAGCTCCTTGTAAGTCGCGAGCCCCTGCCCCTTAGTCCCCGCAAATCGCCGCTCAGGGGAGAGGTCAGCATCCACGACCGCGAAGCCTTTCGCAGTCGCGTAGTTGCGGATTGTTTGGAGCAGAAAGCTCTTGCCGCTCCCGTACTTGCCGACGATGAAGCGAAACGACGCTCCGCCGTCTTCAATCATTTCGATGTCGTGCAAAATCGCCGCGATTTCGTTTGCCCGCCCGACAGTAACGTATTCAAGCCCCACACGCGGGACTACTCCGCCTTTGAGGGCGTTTATGAGGATATTCGCAATTCGGTTCGGTACGTGGTTTTGCATTTCAGAGCCATTCCTTTACTTGTTCTGTGTAGTCGGGGTTATCTTATTGTACACCAAAACCACGCGAATGTCAAGGGGTAATGCAGATTTAATCCACGAACTTTGTCAAGGCTTTTTGAAAAAACCACCCCGTCCGCTTCGCGTCCATCCCTCCACAGGAGGGGATTGCCACCCCACCACCCTCTCTTGAGGCGGCGTGTCTGCGAAAATCCCCCCGCCCCCTTGACAACCCCGCGATTGTGTGGTATAATAGCAAGAGAGGGGAGGTGGAAGCTATGATAGAAAGCAAAATGATGCTCAGGTCAATATCTGCCGCAATAGCAAAATCAAAGACACTGAAAGAGGCTCATGCTCATGTGCGGAATATGGCTAATGTCGAAGGAGTCGCTATTCCGACGTATGAGGAGGAGTTAGCGGAAATCCGTGAACTTCGCGGTGAACTTGACGACTGAACCAAAAACCACCCGATTTCTCGGGTGGTTTTCGTGTTATCGTCATTCCGTGATTTATCCGCGAAAATCACTTGACAACCCCGCGATTGTGTGGTATAATGGCGAGAGAGGGGAGGTGATAATCATGACAAGACATGAATTATTCATGCTTGTGAACAGCATGAAAAGACACGCTGTAAGAGGGCAATGGGACGACGTTGAGGCAATCATTGACGACACCCTTTGGGCAACATCAGATAAAGAATGGCGCGAGGCGAATAAACACATCTTTGAAAAGAAAGCAAAACCACCCGCATAACCACCAAAAACCACCCGATTTCTCGGGTGGTTTTCGTGTTATCTGATGTTTCGTGATTTATCCCCCCGCCCCCTTGACAACCCCGCGAACCTGTGGTATAATAATAGCGAGGGGAGGTGGGAATCATGACCTTAGAAGAGTTCAAAAGCTATAAACGGGGCATCGCCCATGAAGCCGTGAGGTACAAACGTGGCGAGATAACGGGAGAAGCATTGTACGCGAAATTGTACGTTACGCTGGGCAAAGAAACTTTCGACGAAACCGAGTCGATGATGAACGAACTTGAAAAGCAATAACCACCAAAAACCACCCGATTTCTCGGGTGGTTTTCGTGTTATCTGATGTTTCGTGATTTATCCCCCCGCCCCCTTGACAAC
>WQXP01000077.1 GCA_009784765.1 Oscillospiraceae bacterium
AAGCGATTGTAAGCCGAGCAAAGAAGACATCATCGAAATGTGGAAAGAAACACCATACTTCGACTTGCCGAGTACTCCCCGGGGTAATTTCGTACCGCTGACTTATTTCGAGGAAGATAACTTCCCCCAGACTAAGCTCCACCGCGATTTGTATGGCGGAATGGGCGTTTCTCTCGGGCGGCTCCGTGAAGACAGTGTGTATGACTATAAGTTTGTGGGGCTTTCCCACAACACTCTGCGCGGAGCAGCGGGCGGCGCGGTTTTGATGGCAGAACTGCTCGCAGATAAAGGGTTTTTGACAGTTGACAATTGACAGTTATTTATTTAAAGTTAAAGAAGAGATAAGCCCAAAGGGCGGGCTTTGCCCGTCCGTAGGGCGAATCTTGACAACAACTAAAGTTAAAGAAGAGATAAGCCCAAAGGGCGGGCTTTGCCCGTCCGTAGGGCGAATCTTGACAACAATTAAGGAGAATTATTATGGCTAAAACTACACTTTACACCGGTTGCGCGACAGCAATCGTAACCCCCATGAACGCAGATTTGTCTGTGAATTACGATGTTTTCGGGGCACTCATAGAAGAGCAAATCGCGGGGGGCGTTTCTGCGTTAGTCGTCAGCGGAACTACGGGAGAAGCGTCTACACTCGGTGATGACGAACACGTTGACGGAATCCGCTTCGCTGCGCAGAAAGCCGCAGGGAGGATTCCCGTAATCGCGGGAGCAGGGAGCAATGATACCGCCTACATGATTAAACTTTCGCAGAACGCCGAAAAAGCAGGAGCAGACGCACTTCTGCTCATGACTCCGTACTATAACAAAGCCTCTCAGCGTGGGCTTGTGGCGAGTTTCACGGCAGTCGCTGATGTGGTGAACATACCGATTATGCTGTACAACATACCGGGACGCACTTGCGTGAACATCGAAATTGATACCTTCGTTGAACTTGCGAAACACCCGCGCATAACCGCCGTGAAAGAAGCAGGGGGCTGTATCAATTATATGTCGCGGATTATCGACGCCTGCGGAGACGCTCTTGATGTCTACATCGGCGATGACGCGCTGACCGTTCCTGCAATGTCTCTCGGGGCGAAGGGCGTGGTATCAGTGGCGGGGAATATAATCCCCGAGGTTATGAGCGAAATGTGCGACCTTTGCCTCAAGAACGATTTTGCGGCGGCAGGTAAGCTCAACATTCGCTATTTGAAGCTGTTCGGCGATTTACTGAAACTTGACGTGAACCCCACTCCAATCAAAGCCGCGATGAACCTCATGGGCAAGAATGCAGGGGGCTGTCGTATGCCGTTGTACAAGATGGAAGATGCGGGGCTGGAAGCTCTGCGGAAATCCTTAGTGGCAGCAGGGGTAATGAAGTAAAGTGTGTGGTCCGCACATAAACTAAGGAGTTTGAAATAATGACTAAAGTAGCTTTATCAGGTGCGTGCGGGAAAATGGGGCGAGTAATCGCGGGGCTGGTTGCAGCCCGTAACGATTGTGAGATAATCGCGAAAATCGACCCTTGCGCCTCGTCGGCAGAGGTTGAAGTTGCGGGATTTTACACGAAAATCGCAGACTTGCCTGAAACACCCGACGTGGTGATTGATTTTTCCCACCCCTCTGCTCTGCCGGGATTGTTGACTTATTGCAAGACTAAGTCGGTGCCGCTTGTAGTCGCGACTACGGGGTATAATCAAACCGAAGCCGCGCTGATTAAAAGCACTGCGTCGCAGATTCCGGTGTTCTTTACGGGGAATATGTCTCTGGGCATAAACCTGTTGCAGGATTTAGCGCGGCGTGCTGTACGAGTCCTCGGAACGCAGTATGATGTGGAAATAATCGAAAAGCACCACAACCTCAAAAAAGACGCGCCGTCAGGAACGGCGCATATGCTCGCGGATTCGATTAGCGCGGAGTTCGCGGAGCTGGGGGTTCAGAAACAATATGTATATGACCGGCATAAAGAGCTTTGTTCGCGCAAACGCAACGAAATCGGCATACACACCGTTCGCGGAGGGACTATAGTCGGCGAACACGAAATCGTCTTCGCAGGGCATGATGAGCTGATTACGCTCTCACATTCGGCGTTGAGCAAAGAGGTTTTTGCGGTCGGTGCGATTAACGCCGCGATTTTCCTCACAAGCTGCCCTAAAGGCTTATACGATATGTCGGATTTATTAAGGAGTACTACATGACTA
Organism: Oscillospiraceae bacterium; assembly: GCA_009784765.1. Taxonomy (GTDB): domain Bacteria; phylum Bacillota; class Clostridia; order Oscillospirales; family Ruminococcaceae; genus Ruminiclostridium_E. The sequence continues at coordinate 2,193 of WQXP01000077.1, forward strand.
CAATCACAATCACTGAAAACCAATCAATCGCAACTATTTTTGATAACTCGTTAATTCACGAGCTTTTGAACCTTGCTGAGCAAAAAAGCGTCGCGATTGATATGATTGCGCAGTTGCCTGCGGCATCGGCTGAAATTGCATTTGCGTTGACTTTTGCAGATTCCGATTTAACAAAACTTCTCGCGATTACAGGGAAGCACAACAAACTCATAACCACAGGGCATACCAAAATTGCGATTAAATCTGAAGCAATGATAGACGGTGTCGGTTTTGCGGCGAAAGTGTTCGACATTTTGAACAAACTCGGCTGTTCGCCGCTGTTGATTACCACAGGGCTTGACGAAATCTCGCTGTTGGTTCATGCAGGCTGCGGGAGAGAGCTTGAAGAGCGGCTCAAGGCGGCGTTTGACGTACACTGACTTCTCCTGAAGACAGCGCGATTATTTCGCCGCTGTCTTTTTGTATAACAAGCTGCCCCGTGTTGTCAATATCAAGGGCAGTCGCTTCGTATGCTTCTGAGTTGGCGGGCAGAACAAGCACCTTTTGCTTTAGCATGAACATTCGGCGTTTATATTCGTGAAGTGTGAAAGCATTCGCGTCAAGCAAGTTTGCGCAAATGCTTGCAATCAGCTCACTACGCGAAATCGTCGGAGTCGCGTTTTCAGGAAAAAGCGACGTAACTTTGTCGCGGAGTTCAGCGGGGAACGCGCTTTGGGGAGTGTCGAAATTCAGCCCGATTCCGATGATGAGCTGCGTTAAATCGCAGACTGCTTCTGCTGATATTCCGCAAACTTTACGCCCGGGCACAAAGTCAGACGGCATGAAAATATCATTCACCCACTTGATTTGAGGCTGTATATCGCAAGCCGCCTCAATCGCTTTACAAACTGCGGCTGCCGCATGAGCTGTTACTAAAGTTGGGGAGTCCCCGAAAATGGCGAAAGGAAGCTCCCCCCTGTGCAGAACTACGCTCATGTAAATTCCGCCGACAGGAGAGCAGAACTTTCGCCCGTAGCGGCCTTTACCCGCAGTCTGCCGTTGAGCGACTACTGCAGTTCCGTGAGGGGCTTGTGAGGTGAGAGCAAGCTCTTTCGCTATTAAGTTGGTGGACTCGACACAGTCATAGCTGTAGATTTTCATAAGCTTAGGCGGCGCGTGTTCTCGAAATACGCGCCAAAGCTCTGCGTATTTCAGGGGCAATCGCCAGCACCCCTGCGGCTTTGACAGGCTCGACAATCACGAATGGCGCGAACGCCGCTAAAAACGACGCTTGCAGAGTTCCGTCTGATACAAAATAGTGCCACAGCGTTCCGAGAGAAAGGTTGATGATGATGCCCGCAAGCAATCCGATTGCAAGGAGGGTGCGTTTGCCGCTTCTCCCAAGGCTCCCGACAGCTAACGCCACGAAAGGATAAGACATCAGGAAGCCGCCCCACAGCCCGACTATGCGGTGAAGCCCGCCGGCTCCGCCTGCCCACGTGAACACAGGAACTCCGAAAGCACCGAGTGCCAGCCACACTGTCACAACTATGAGGGCTTTTTTCGCACCGAGAACAGAGGCAGCCAGCATGACCGCTAAGGTCTGGAGTGCGAGAGGCACCCCGAGAGGGAGCGGTATTGCAATCTGCGAGAATACTGCAATCAGCGCGACAAATATGCCCATCAGGCAAATGTCAAACACGGGGATTTGTTTTTGATTGTTTTGCATCTTAGCCATTACATCATTCCTCCGAACATATTCAGAAAATCCTCCCATTCATCGGTAGTCATGTCGCCGAAAAAGTCATCTAAGTCGCTTGGGTCGTCCCATATATCGCCCCAAGGGTCGCTCCAAGGATTGGAGGGGGGCTGTTGTTGCGCAGCAGCAAGAATGCCGCGTTCAATCAGCATTTCTACGCCTTTGGAACTGTAGGAGTAATTGCGGGTAACAGTCAGCCCGTTTTTGAGGACATACTCAATCGAAATCGAATAAGGACGCGAGTAAATATTGTCATTCACAGTGCCGGATTCCGGGCAAGGGTTGTCGATGAAACTTCGGTGAATGCCCCGCGCCTCATTGATTATTTCAGCCCAGCCTTCGCTTGTGTAGCTGCCCTCATGCAGGAACTGCCGCCTGAACTGAACGCTCTCAAAAGCTGAACCGGGTTCTAACACCAAGTTTGCACCCCCGCGAGAGTTGGTATTGGTAATGCGCACACTTTGCACATCGCGAGCGGCGGGAACGCGGTTCGGCACTCCGAACCCTTGCCCCGCGACTAAAATCACACACAGCGCAATCGACGCGCTTACTGTTACGGCGTATTTAATCGCGCCGCTTTTGAGCTTGCCTAATCCCTTGTGATGAATGACGTGCCCAATAAAGTATGCCACGAGGCTCACAAAAACGGGGAAAACCGGGAAAAAGCTTACAAATCCTTGAGGTACACCGTCTGACAGGAGAGTAAACAACAGGCTTCCGAGAGAGATTATGCTCAAGCAGACGAATGCCTGATAGACGTTGTAGATGTTCTTGAACAAGAAATGCTTCCCGATGTTTTCGGCTTTGACATTCTTGCTGAGGAAAAACGCCCCTGCAATCATTGCCCCAATCACTGCTAATACCGGTACAAGATACACAGGCTGTGTAATCGCGAATACCACGTGTTCTTCAATCAGAGTGATGCTTGCAAACAACATTCCGAGGGGTGAGCTGATGAAGTAAGGATAACCGCCGACTGCCGTCATTCCCCAAGCATTATACAGCGCGAGTGTAGACAGCGTCGCAATCAGAAGCGGAACAGCGGCACTGTACAAGAAGGGGAAGAATCCCGCAGTCAAGAATTTGCCGCAAACCATGTTGCACAGCGTCGTCAGTGCAAAGATGAACAGCATAACCATAAACCCCATGAACATGACCGGCAGGATATAGTCGCTAATCAAGGCACCGACAGTGAGTGCCGCGGCAGTCCCGTCGAGGATTCCCATAATGTCTTGGGGGTTCAACATATCTTCAAGCAGCTTTTCGTTGAAGAATATGCGGAAAATCCCCAGCCCGAGAAGGGACGCGCCGATATAAGGCACGAAAGTTACCGACGCCCCTGAAAGAAAACTCGCCCAGAATCGTTGCCTGTGGGTCAGCGGCAGAGCCAAGTGCATATCGCGGATATTCGCATTGTGCATAAATCCGAAAGACATCAGCGCGCCGATATAAGCCATCAGCAGTGTCGCGAATGCGATAAAAGGCGTTACGAATATAATCATTCCCACATCAAGCATGAGCATTGTGCTGTCAGGGGTGTAATGTGAATATCGCGATACCATAATCGCGAGCAAGGGGTAAGACATAACTCCGATAAGAATGTTCAGAATGAGAATTACCCGCATTTCGCGCAATCTGAACCAAAAGTAAGACATTGCTTTATTTTGCTTAACGATGTTTTCAGTCATTACACATTTCCTCCCTTAACCGCTTTTACTATCTCGAAATCCACAGTTCCCATAGGAACACTGCAGCCCACGCATTTAACCCGCACTTTGTCGCCGAGAGTATACCGCTCCCCGGTAACTTTGTTCGCGAGTGTTACACCGTTCTCGACGGTGGTATCCCCGGAAATGCCCGAAAAGCCGCCCACGGGGTTTCGGAAACTCACCCGCCCCTCGACTGTGTTGTCTAACATCACAAACACACTGACTTCTGTAAGCCCCGTTACAGTCCCGTCGAACTCCTGCCCGATATATTCGCTCATGTATTCTGCCATATAAAATCCGTTACAATCTCGTTCGGCGGAAACAGCCTTGAGTTCCGCGAAAGTTGACTTAACCGCACTCTCATGAGCGAACTTGTGCAGAAGAGATTTAATCCGCCGCCCCGCGACGTGTTCGGTTAAAATGCGGTGAATGCTAAGGTCGGGATAGCGGCGAATAGGTGAGGTGAAATGCGCGTACTCTTTCATGCAAAGCCCGAAATGCCCCAGCGGCTCGTCGGAATACTTTGCCTTCATCATCGAACGCAGCACCGCCATGTTAATAACATCTAACTTGTCGGGGAACTG
>WQXP01000078.1 GCA_009784765.1 Oscillospiraceae bacterium
GACGCATTTCGACCCCGAAATAGTCAACGTGTTCCTGAAAGTCAGCGATAAAATCGTAGAAACGAAAGAGCGTTACGGAAAAGAAGCATAACAAGGGCGATTCTGTGAACACTACTTTCCATGAACAATAAGATTATAACCTACCTCGAAAACATCGGCTTCGCGCCGACAAGGGATAAATGCCTCTACTTGCCGACAGGGCAAGAGTTCTTTGGGCGGCTTTTGTATGAGCTTGGGTGCGCCAAGTCTTACATCTTGCTTGAGTTTTTCAACATCGAGAAGGGCGTGTTACTGTCGGACGTAATCAACATTCTGCGGTATAAAATCAGTGAGGGTGTACAAGTCCGTTTGGTGTATGACCCTGTCGGGTGTTTGGCTACTCTGCCGCGAAGAATAATCCGCGAGATGAAAGAGGCGGGGATTGAAGTCCGTACATTTCGCCCGGCTTTTCGCGGATATAAGCTGCCGCCGCTGAATCATCGAAAGCTTGTGGTGATTGACGGGCAAGTCGCTTTCTGCGGCGGTGTCAATCTTGCGGACAGATACGCGAATGTCGTCGAGAAGTTCGGGTACTGGAAAGACAGCGGAGTTCAGTTGACGAAACAATTGACAGTAGACAACGGACAATTGACAATACCAATCTTCGATTCTCCGCATGAGCGAATTGGGGAGCATACTTTCATCAACTTTGTTTCAAGTACGCAGAGTTATCTCTATATCACAACGCCGTACATTGTCTGCACAAGCGGAATTGTATCGGTGTTAGCCGCCGCCGCCGGGAGCGGTGTTGACGTGCGTATAATCACGCCTTTTATCGCCGATAAGCGCGTAGTTAAACTCGCGACGGAATCTTATTATGAAGAGCTTCTGAGGAGCAAAATCCGCATATTCGAGTATTTGCCCGGGTTCATTCACTCAAAGAGCATGGTGTCCGACGATTGCCGCGCATTCGTGGGGAGTATGAATTTAGACTTTCGGTCGCTGTATCGCAATTATGAGTGCGGAGTGTGCATTTTTGACAGCGAAGTTGTCAGCGACATTAAGCGCGACATTCTCGAAACGCTGGAGCTGTGCCGCGAAATAACACTCGAAAGCCTGCAGGAAGTAAGCGCGTTCAAGCGCGGGTTAAAGAGAACAGCGCGGTTGTTCGCCAAGCTTTTTTAAGTGAGGAGGCTTTTGTGAGATACAAGCAGTTAGATAAGCGTCTGTCCGCAGTCGCGGAGTTAGTCCGCGAGGGTGCGGACATCTGCGATATAGGAACAGACCATGCGTATCTGCCCTGCTTCTTGGCAAGGGTGGGTTTGTACGGGCGAATCTACGCGAGCGACTTAAATGACGGCCCACTCGTGTTCGCACGAGCGACTCTCACGAAGCAGGGGCTGTGTGAGGGTACAGACGTGGCTTTGCTCAAATCTGACGGGCTTGCGGGCGTTCCTGTATGCGACGACATAATCATTGCGGGAATGGGCGGAGAGCTGATAGCGGATATTCTTGCGAATATGCCCGCTGCTTTTCGGGAACGCGGCGCAGACCTGCGGTTTATTCTGCAACCCATGAGCAAAGCACAGCATTTACGGACATTTCTGTGCGAGAACGGCTTTGAGATTATAAGCGAGCAGTCGGTAAATGAAGGGCAACGGACATTCACGATTATATATGCAAGATTAGAGGGGAAACCACATGACAACAGTACAAATTGATGAAACTCTATTAGAGAAAGCAAGAATAATCAGCGGTTTGAAAGCAGAGGTTGATATTATCACCTTGGCTTTGGACGAGTTTGTTAAAAGGCGTAAAATTACAGAACGAATAAAAGTTTCAGAATTTATTAAAACCAAGAACATTCCCCACAAATCGGTCGAAGTAAATTCACTCGGGCATATCATTGTTGATAAAGATAAAGACCCTGAGCTTTATGATTGGGCAGTGAACGGATGAACCCTTTTGATATTTATATAGCTTTCGTATCGTGGGAAAGTAAAATGCGTCCGGTTTTAGTTCTCGAACAAACAGAAATGCTTGTATATGTGTTTAACATAACTACACAGTATGAGAATAAAAGCGATAAAATTCGTGCCAACTTTTTCAAAATTCAAGATTGGCAGCAAGCCGGATTAGACAAACAATCTTACATTGACACCAACAGCATTCGTGATTTACCTTTACAAGTACTTGCGGGCAAGCCAATAATCGGCAAATTGACCGACTGCGACGTTCAGCGATTAGGTGAATTTTTATCAAAGCGAGGAGAAACCACATGACAACAGTACAATCCATCTATGAATACTTAGACACGCTTGCGCCTTTTGCGAGCCAGCCGAGCCACGATAATTCGGGGATTCTCGTGGGGGACGCGAAGGCAGAGGTTACGAATGTGTTAGTCTGCCTTGACGCGACAAATGCAGTCATCAAGGAAGCGGCGGACAAGTTCACTGACTTGATTATATCACACCACCCGCTGATGTACCGCGCAGTCAAGCAAGTTTTAGTCGGCGAACCGGTGTATGAGCTTATTTCGAACGACATTGCGCTGATTGCCGCACACAATAATCTTGATATAGCAGTGGGCGGGCTCAGCGACCTCATGGTTGCTGAGTTGAACTTGCCGCACAGCAGCGCGGCTCTTGACCATGAGGGGTATGGGCGTATAGTTGAGCTTGGTGAGCCAATCGCGCCGAAAACGTTAGCTGAAAAGACAAAAACTGCATTCGATTGCACTGTCGTGAGATACACGGACGGCGGCAAGCAAATCAAGAAGCTCGCGGTTTGTGCGGGCGGCGGCGGAGATTTAGTCGAGACTGCAATCGCGGCGGGGTGCGACGCATACATCTGCGGGGATTTGCGGCATCAGCACATGATTCATGCCGCGAATGCAGGGCTGACTTTGATTGACGCGGGGCATTTCCACACAGAGAATCTTCTGTGCGAGGATTTAGTCGCGAAACTGCGGGCGAAGTTCCCGAAACTGAGTATCGAGAAGGCAAAAAACAGTAAGGACGTGTGTAACTATGTCTCTTGACGGTGCATTCCTCCACATAACAAAGCGCGAAATCGCCGAGCGAATTGCAATCGGTACGCGCATAGATAAAATCAGCCAGCCGTCGCGAGATGAGGTGGTATTGACTTTCCGAAAGGAGCGGTTATTGCTCTCCGCGAATGCCTCTTCTGCGAGGGTGTGCTTGACAGAATCTAACCCCGAAAATCCTGCAACGCCTCCTATGTTCTGCATTTTGTTAAGAAAGCATTTGCTTGGCGGCAAACTTGAACAAATCAGCCAAGAGGGGCTTGAACGCGCCTTGAACTTCGATTTTGCCTGCACAAACGAAATCGGCGACGAAGCGCGGTTTCGGCTTGTGTGTGAAGTCATGGGGCGAACGAGCAATATCATCTTAGTTAATCGCGATACGGGGCGAATTGTTGACGCAATCAAGAGGTGGTCGGGACATGGCGGCAAGGAAGTCGGGCTTTGCCCGACGACGCGCAGCGAACCGAAGGCGAATGCCGAAGGTGAGCGGAGTTCGAGTTCGCGCCTTGTCTTGCCGGGGTTAGAGTATGAGCCGCCGCCCCGTGATAACTCGCGATTGTGTTTGTTAAACGACAGCGGATTTGACAGCGGACAATTGACAATTGACAGTGGACAGTTAATAAGACGCTTAGAGGGAGTGTCGCCCATATTCGTCCGCGAAGCAGAATACGTCGGCGTTCCTGCGTTTCTGCGGCAAGCACATGATGTTCTTGTCGGGAATGTGCCGCCTGAAATCACCCTTGTAAGCGAGGTTAGCGAACTCGGCGACAAACCCCGGGACTTCTGCTTCATGCCGATTACACAGTATGGCAATGCAATGCAGATTAAGCAGTACGAGTCTGCCAACGCGCTGTTAGACAGCTTTTTCGCGGAGAAAGCCGCGTCGGAGCGGCTCAAGCAACGCTCGGGCAATATCATGAAAAGCCTCAACGCCGATTACGAACGGTTGCTGCGCAAAATCGAAAATCGCCGTCTTGAACTCGAGGACTGTAAGGACAAGGAGCGTTTTCGCATTTTCGGCGACTTAGTCAACGCCCACGCCTATAACTTGGTTAAAGGCGAGAGATTACTCACAGCAGAGGACTATGAGACAGGAGAGCAGGTGAAAATCCCTCTTGAGCCGCGCCTTACCCCTACGCAGAACGCACAGAAGTATTATGCGAAGTATCGCAAGCTTTCGACTGCGCAGAAAGTCCTGACGACATTCCTATCCGAGAGTGAGGCAGAGTTAGCCTACCTTGATTCGGTCATTGACGCGGCTTCCCGCGCCGTGTCTGACGCGGAAATCGAGGCTATTCGAGAAGAACTCGGCAAAAAGCCTAAGTCGCCTAAGTCGGGGAGTAAACTCGCGGGGGGCAAGAAAGTCGCCAAGCCAAAAACCCTCGCGCCGCTGAAATTCGCGCTGTCCGACGGAAGCGAAGTGTTAGTCGGGCGGAACAATCGCCAAAACGACGAGTTGACATTCAAGACCGCTCGCCCCGACGACATCTGGCTTCATACCAAAGACATTGCGGGTTCGCACGTTATATTAAGATGCGGCGGGTACGGCGGAACGGATAAATCCGTTCCCTTCGAGATTATTGAGGAAGCCGCAGTCATAGCCGCGCGGCATTCCCGTGGGAGTGAGTCAAGCCGCGTTCCCGTGGACTACTGCTTTGCGCGTTATGTCAAGAAACCTTCGGGGAGCAAACCCGGCTTCGTGATTTTCACGCATAATAAGACACTGTATGTGAATCCGAGGGGGTGAATCAACATGACGGTTTATCACGGTGGGTATTGCGAAATAAGTAAACCTGAAATACGAGTCGGCAAATATACTAAAGATTTCGGAGCAGGGTTTTATTGTACCGAAATCAAAAGCCAAGCCAAACGGTGGAGCTTAAAGTATGAAACGCCTGTTATTACAGTGTTTGAGTATATGCCCGACGAAAGCGCAGACATTTTGCTTTTCGAAACAATGAGTGAGGAATGGCTCGATTTTGTTGTCGCTTGCAGGGCGAACATATCGCATAATCACGATATTGTTATAGGAGCAATGGCAGACGACCAAGTCTACAATTTTATAAATGATTTTATTGACGGCACTATTTCGCGAGAGGCGTTTTGGGCGTTAGCGAAGTTTAAGCACCCGACTCACCAAATCGCTTTTTGTACACCGAGAGCATTGAAATGCCTCAAATTTCTTGAAAGCGAGGGCAACTAAGGTTATGAACAGAGAGAGCAAGCAAAGCAACGACCTTTTTTATGTATGCAGTATGATTGAGAATATTGCGCGAATCACCAAAAACACGCGTAAAGATACGGTGAACGCACTCGGACTTCGAAACATTGAAAAGCTGTACAATTTAGCAGATGTTTATCACTGCGAAAACGTAGACAAAGTCGCAGATGAGTTTATAGAGGCGGCGAACATACCACGCGGGGTTTTCGATAATGTCGCGGAGTGTGAGTATAAAGTCCCGACGCATTGGGAAATCGGGCGCGTTTATTCGAGACTTATAAACGCCATTTCCGCTGAACGCGAAAACGCGCAACATTCAAACACGCTGTTTGAAGTTTACAACTCGTGGATTACGGAGAGTATCGACAATTATAACAGTGATATGTACTATTCGAGCCCCGACTATATTTTCCAGTCATATAAACACGGTTGTGTGATATAGTCGCTCAGTTTTGAAAAGCCAAAGCATTCTCAAATTGACTGATTAAATAAAAGTAAAAAAGGAAAACCAACACACATGAAACAACTCAATAAAACCTACTCCCCCAAAGACTTCGAGGCGCGGATTTACGCCGACTGGGAAGCGAAAGGCTACTTCCGCGCAGAGGTAGGAAAGACAAAGGTGCAAGGAAGTCGGGCTTTGCCCGACGACGCGCAGGAGCAGTCGCGAAGCGACGTTGCTCCGAAGTCGGAAGTGCCGCCATACTGCATAGTCATTCCCCCGCCGAATATCACAGGGCAGCTCCACATAGGGCACGCCCTTGACAACACTTTGCAAGACATACTCATTCGATATAAACGAATGCAGGGGTACTCCGCGCTGTGGCTACCGGGGACTGACCACGCGAGCATTGCCACGGAAGCCAAAATCGTGGAGGCAATGAAAGCCGACGGCGTTACCAAAGACGACATCGGGCGGGAGGGGTTCTTAGAGCGCGCGTGGAAGTGGAAAGAAGAATACGGCGGAAC
>WQXP01000079.1 GCA_009784765.1 Oscillospiraceae bacterium
GCTGATGCGATTCCGCTCAATCTGCTCAAGGAGGAGCAGGAGCGAATCGGCAGACTGCTGCGGAACATAAAGGACGAAATTGAGGCCCACGAGAGCGAGCATACCGAGGCGGCGGCGAACTTTGACTTGATTTTCGAGTTACTCGAAGACTGCCCAAGTTGCCGTTTTCTTGCCCGAAATGCTCCGAACCTGCACCTTTTTTACGGGTGCAGGTTCAAGTAAGAGCATATTAGTGCGGCTGAAAGGACTTGAACCTTCACGGGCTAACGCCCATTAGCCCCTCAAGCTAACGTGTCTGCCATTCCACCACAGCCGCTTGACATTGCACGCCGCGGTTGAAGCCGCGGTTTGCTGCGCGTTGTCGGGCAGAACCCGACTTCCATGCAGTTTTTCAGACTTGGCATCTGAAAAACTAACATTTATTATACCATGGTATTTTCGATTTGTCAACAGTTTTTCGAAAAAAAATAAAAAAATCTTAAAATTGATTGACAAGGGGGAAAAAATAGGGTAAAATAGAGAGTATGAAGAAAGAAATGAATCTCTGCATGAGTTGCATGAGCAGTATGCGGATTGTGGGTGGTGTGGTCGGCGAGACAGGAGAGGTTGACGGAGGGGTTGTCGAAGTGGTTGCGGGGAAGCGCGAGTGCGTGGAATGCGGCTGGGCAGACAACGGCGTATATTTAGCGACGTATTTATACCCGAAAACTTATCTTGCGGGGCGTTATATAGTCGGGAAGCTGATTTCTTATAACGGCGAAGCGGCATTATACGTAGGATACGACACACTGACCGAGACGCGGGTCTGCATTAAAGAATATATGCCCGATGCGTTATGCACTCGGGCAAGGGGTGTATTGCCATTAGTGGTGAACAACGGCGAGCTGCCGCTGTATAAGGCGTATTTGTCTGAGTTCGTGGAGCTGAACCGTTCACTCCAGAGCTTGGGGACACTGGCAGGGATTCAGCGAGTGGCAGACGTGTTTTCGGAGAACTCGACGGCGTATGTGATTTTTGAAGACGCACAGGGGGTAACAGTGCGGAATTATTTAGCGAGCGTGGGCGGGGCGATTTCGTGTGAGCAGGCGTTTGCGCTGTATAAATCACTCTTCGCGGCATTGCAGAGGGTGAACACGGCAGGAATAGTCCACAGAGGCATTTCCCCGAAAACGGTGCTGGTGCAGAGTACTCACAGCCCTCACGGGACGATGGGGTTTAACTTAGCCAATACAGCGAGCCTCGGGACTTTTGTTGGCGGAAAACTGTCAAGTTACCTGAGCGACTTTACGATTACTGCGGCGCGAATTTGCGGCTCTAAGCTCAATTCAGAGACTTTTGCGGGGTTTTCCGCGCCGGAACAATATAACGAAATCGACCGCCACGGCGAGTGGACAGATGTTTACGGCCTTGCTGCGCTGTTGTATTATACACTTACAGGAGTTGCTCCGCCTGATGCCCTTGCACGGCTCGGGTGCAAGGAAAAGGGAGAGGACGACCCATTGCTCCCCCCTTGTGAGCTTGGCACGCAAATTCCGCAAAAAGTGTCTGACGCGATTGTTGCAGCACTCGCGCTTGCTACGGCAAAGCGAATTAAAACAGTGGGCGAATTTGCACGGGAACTCGGGCTTGTTTCGGAGAATGCGGGCGGTAAGAGAAAACGCGCTTCGGGTGAAGTGCCGATTACCTATGTTAATCCCGATGACGCGCCGCCTATTCCCATTTTAGGAACAGCGTCTTTTTCACCTGTACGCCCTGATGTGGGTATTGGATTCGACGGTGATGACGATAGCGATATAGCTGAAGAAACGCCGTCTGAAGCCAAAAAGCGCAAAAATCGAGAGCAACGCAAAAAGCGCAAGCTGATGATTGCACTCAGCACGATTGGCGGGTTGACGCTTATAACCGCTGTGTTGTTGATAATCGCGAGTTTTAATCCTCAGTGGCTTGCCGATGTGTTCAGAAACGGCGGCGGCACAGAACCGTTACCCACAACGGGTGATTCGAGCGTAACCGAACCCTATACGCACTACTCCCCCGACACACAGGCAACAGCAGAACCGGGCGTTCCGACGCGGCAGGTGCATGACTTCACCGGGCTGATTTTCGTTGACCCAACCGACTTTATAACACGATTGAAGATAGATTATCGCGATATATTCACCCTTGTGTTCGAAGTGGTGTACGACCCCGAAAAACCATACGGAACAATCATGGAGCAGAGTGTCGCCCCCGGGGAACACCTTCCCCTTAAAGCGGAGATTACACTCACCGTCAGTTTCGGCCTCGAAATACTTCAGATGCCTGCGCCGGAACCGGACGAAACGGCAGAAGAGTTCCGCGAAAGGCTCATCGGGCTTGGGGTTACCCCATCAAATATTGATATTAGAGACAGGCAAATCAGCGAATATGAACCTGAACGCGCAGGTACAGTGGAATCCACCACCCCCGACAGCGGCAGAAATTTGCGGTTAGCAGACCACTACCCTCACGATTCTGCCAAACGTGCGGGAATGGTAACAATTTATCGCGTTACTCTTCCCGACCCTCCCCCGCCTACAGACCCGCCGCCTCCTCCGCCGACAGAAGCACCACCGCCTCCCCCACCAACAGACCCGCCGCCTACAGAAGCACCGCCGCCGGACGATGGAGGTGAGCAGTGATAAACTTTAATTCGCCCGGAGGCACAGCGACAATAATAGTAGCGGCGGGGAGTTCGCAAAGAATGGGGTTTAACAAGATTTTCGCAGAACTCGCCGGGAAACCTGTGCTTTGGCACTCAGTAGAAGCTTTTCAAAGTATCCCCACTGTTCGCGAATTTGTCGTAGTTGTCAGCAAAGATGACATTGAAAGAACCCGCAGATTAGTTTCGAATATGCATGATACATTCACAATCGTAGAGGGAGGGGCAAACCGCGCCGAATCTGTACGAAGAGGCGTTGCGGCAATTACGCGCAATTGCAAGTTTGTTGTAATTCACGACGGTGCGCGCCCTTTTGTTACACGCCCGCTAATCAATCGAGTAATGACAGCGGTAATGTCGCGGAGAGATGAGTGTAGAGCCGCGATTCCTGCAGTGGCTGTGAAAGACACAGTCAAGATAGCGCAGGGAGGATTTGTCACAAGCACACCGAAACGCGATGAGCTGTTCGCTGTTCAGACACCGCAGATATTCTGTCTGCAGACATATCGCGAACTCATGGGGGCAGACGATATAACCGACGACAGCGAGCTGTTTGAGAGAGCAGGGTTGCCGGTGAAAATCGTGGAAGGAGATTACCGCAACATCAAGATTACCACACCCGAGGATTTACTGACAGCAGAGAGGTTTTCAGAACATGGATTTCATTGATATAGGATACGGCAATGTGATTAACTCGGCGCGAACAGTTGCGGTTTTGGCAGCGGCAGACGCTGCCCCCGTTCGTCGAACAATCGCGGCGGCGCGGGAAAAAAATCTGCTTGTTGACGCGACTTGCGGCAAAAAAGCAAAGAGCGTTTATGTCATGGATTCGGGGCATATCGTATTGTCTTCTAAGGAAATTAAAGCTGTGAAAGGAGTAAACGACGATGACGGCTGAAAAGGGAAAGTTAATAGTCATTTCCGGGCCTGCGGGTTGCGGAAAAGACAGCATTATCGAAGGATTGTTAGAAAAGGCGAAAAAGCCTGACCTGATGAGCGGAAAACTCGTTTACTCTGTATCGACGACGACACGGGCAATCCGTCCCGGGGAGACAGAAGGGAAGCACTACTACTTCAAAAGCCGCGAAGAGTTTGAGAGGTTGATTGCTCTTGACGAGTTTATCGAGTATACCGAATATTGCGGCAACTATTACGGAACGCGCAAGAAAACAGTCATGAACGCACTGAAAAACGGGGAGCGGATTCTGCTCAAAATCGAGTGTGAGGGTGCAGAGAACATCAAATCTCTTTTCCCCGATGCTCTTCTGATTTTTATTATGCCGCCGAGTTTTGAGGAACTGCGTACTCGTCTTGAAGCGCGGGATACCGAAGATGCGCGGACAATTCAAAAGCGCATGATTCGCGCAAAAGAAGAAATGATTTGTGCGGATTCTTTTGACTTTCAAGTCGTCAACGATGATTTGCAAGAAGCAATCGACGAGGTAGCGAGGATAATATGCTCATGAACGAAAGCACAACCGGAACAATAGCTCATATAGCGGTCGAAAAAGCCTTGTACTCTTTCGACCGCCTTTATTCATATATTGTCCCCCGTGAACTTGAGAGCGTTGTCGCTAAGGGCAAACGTGTTTTAGTTCCTTTCGGGCGGGGTTCGCGAAAAGTTACGGGCGTAATATTCGCGCTTTTCGAAAATCAAGAGCTTGAAAGCGGACAACTCAAGGCAATTGAAGAGGTGTTGGACGACACCGCATACTTAAACGATGAACTGCTCGCGCTGGCACTTTGGCTTCGTGAGAACACTTTCTGTACATATTTCCACGCGGTGAGGAGCATTCTTCCGCCGGTGCTTCGAAACGCAGAGGGCGCGAGTGCCAAATTCGCGGACAAAACTGCGAAAGTCGTGCGGTTATCGCAAGACTGTGAGGCTCTCGAAAACCCTACACCAAAACAGCAAAGCGTGATTGAAACCCTCGAAAACGCCGGTTCGGCGAGTGTGAAAGAACTCTGCTATCTTTGCGGAGTTTCGTCGGCAGTTGTCACAAACTTAGTCAAGAAGGGAATTCTTGAAGAGTTTCGGCAAGTTGTCGCGCCGACGCTGCAAGAAGTAGCGGAAATCGCCACGCGGGAAGTTAGCGATATTGCGCTTTCGCCCGAGCAGCAGTCGGCTTTTGACGCGCTGAAAAGCCTTCTTGACTCGCCCAAACCCGAATGCGCCCTACTCCACGGAGTTACAGGGAGCGGCAAAACATCTGTATTTATCAAATTAGTCGGTGAATGCTTGGCACAGGGAAAAACTGCCCTGGTGCTTGTTCCCGAAATCGCGCTTACACCGCAGGTAATCGGGATTTTCGTCAGCTATTTCGGAGATACGGCGGCAGTAATTCATTCGGGTTTATCCATGAGCGAACGTACTCGTGAGTATAAGCGGATTCGGAGCGCGGCGGCGCAAATCGTCCTCGGAACACGCAGTGCGGTTTTTTCGCCTTTAGATAACATCGGGCTGATTGTCATAGACGAAGAGGGCGAACACACCTACAAATCGGAACGCAGCCCGCGCTTTCATGCGCGTGATGTTGCGAAACAGCGGTGTTTCCGCTATAATGCCCTGCTCTTGCTTGCGTCGGCAACTCCGAGTATGGACAGTTACTATCGCGCCAAAACACAGCGTTATACTCTCCTTGAGCTGAACTCACGCTACAGCGGCAATGCTCTTCCTTATGTAAACATCGTTGACATGAAACTCGAACAGGCTATGGGGAATAAGAGTAGTTTCAGCGCGGCTCTGATGCGCGGATTGCGCGAAAACCTTCAGCGGGGCGAACAATCGCTGCTCCTGCTGAACAGGCGCGGGTATCACACTTTTGTCTGCTGCAGCGACTGTGGAGAAGTCGCTATGTGTCCTCACTGTGCAGTGGCATTGACTCTTCACAAGCAAGGAGTGTTGTGCTGTCATTACTGTGCGTTCCTCAAACAGAGCGGCGGCAACTGCGGCAAATGCGGAAGCCGCGCCGCTCTCAAGCAAAGCGGCACGGGAACTCAGCGCATTGAGGACGAGTTGCAACAGCTGCTCCCTGAAGCGCGTATTCTGCGAATGGATGCAGACACGACTATGACTAAAGGAGCCTATGAACGCGGCTTCGGCAGTTTCGGCGCCCACGAGTATGACATACTTCTCGGAACACAAATGGTCGCCAAAGGGCTTGACTTCCCGAATGTTACGCTCGTAGGCATTCTGCTGATTGACAACTCGCTCTATGCGGGGGACTATATCGGCTATGAGAGGACATTCTCGCTGATTACACAGGTTGTGGGCCGTGCCGGACGGGGCGATAAAAAGGGTAAGGCTTTTTTACAGACGTTTACACCTGACCATTATGTGCTTCGCCTTGCAGCGCGGCAGGATTACCGCGGCTTCTATGAGGAGGAGGCTGCCATACGGCAAACGCTGCTGTTTCCTCCGTTTTGTGATTTGTGCGTTACAGAAATATGTGATGTAGTGGAAAAAAATGCAGTTGAGGCGGCGACTGCGTTTGTGCATATA
>WQXP01000080.1 GCA_009784765.1 Oscillospiraceae bacterium
CAAGAACGTAGGCGGTCATTTGAGAATCACTCAGAATGCCTTTCCCGAGAAGCAGAACTTGGTTATGCCCGAAAAACAGCTCCGCCCCGACTTCTGAGCGAGTCGCTTTAATCGCTGAGTAGACATTCTTCCCTTGCCCGAAGGCACTCTTAAATGTGTTTTCACCCTCTGCTTCATTAGCATTTCCGCCAACAGAGTATTGAAGAGAAACGGTGTATATTCGCTCATCTTCGTCATAATCAATCCCGGCTAAGCGAATAATGACGCGCTTGTCGGTCTTAGTGAAGGTGGTGTAGTCGCTGCAACCGCTCAGCCCGACAATTAAAGTAGCCGCCGCGACTGCCACAACAAGAATCGAGGATACTAATCTAAGCACAGGGACAGAGCCGAGTTTAAGCTTAGGCTTGTAATAAGCGGCTTTAACACCCGCATCGCGTTTTGAGCCGAAGCCAAGCAGCTCAGTCAAAATTGCTCTCACACTCACAAAAGCAAGCACGATTTTAAGAAGCCCTGCCAAGATTACAGCGGAAACCGTAATTCCGTCCATACGTTCGATGATGTTAAAGCCCGTCAACATAGCGACTTTGTACAGAGGGTACAACGCGACAGGCGTTCCGAGCAAATTTCCGAGAACGCTGTTATACAGAAAATTCAACCAAAGAGTTATAAGCAAAACTGCAGGAAGATAAAAAATCACCGCCTTGAAAGCTTGGGGTTTGCCTTGTGATTTAGCTGTTGTCAAGATTCGCCCTTCGGACGGGCAAAGCCCGCCCTTTGGGCTTATCTCTTCTTTTGCTTTGCCCGAAGTTTCAGACTTTCGGACAAAACTTGCAAGAGCTAAGAAGTAAAACAACTCATCATTGCGGGCTATATCTGCGAAAACTTGGTGTAAAAGGCTCGTTATTCCAACCGATTGTGCGGCGGCTAAAGGGGAACAGAGCCGCGTTATTTCCATATTGCCGGACAATAAAACCGAAGCCGCCGTGATTTTTAGGATTAGTAAAGCAAGGGTAAGCGGCGCGAATCGTGCAAGTGCTTGAATCCCTTTGTTGTCTGCATAAAGAACTGCCATGAAAATAACGGCAACGAAAAATCCGAGGGTCATATAAGGCAAAATCGTGTTTGTGGTGAAGTCTTTAAGAACAAGCGTATTCGAAAATGCCGCATACAACAATCTCGCAATGAGGGCAATCCCTATGAACCAAGAAATTACCGGCAATCGCGTAAAAGGAACAGCGTTCATAAGCCAAGACAACACCGCGTACAACGCGAGCATAATCACTGCTGTAAGCGGCAAGGTGATGAATCGCGTCATGTCAAAAGGGGCAGAAATGTTCGTGATAAAAGTGAACAGCGCGCTTACCGCAAGCAGCGCGGCTAACTGGTAGTGGCTGATTTTGTTGTTGTAGGTTTTGAGGGGGCTTTTTGTTCTTATCATTTATTGCTGACTCCTTTCAGGGTACTTAGATTGATGTCGTCTTTAACAAGGCGATGCCAGGTGAACCTGATGAAAAAGTCGCGCATTCCTCTCCACGTAAAGGGTGCTAAGGGTGCCATAAACGGCACTCCGTAAGCGGACATTGAGCAGACCTTAAAGAGGAACATCGCACCGACAACAGTCAAGCCGAAAAGCCCGAAGAACCCCCCTGCGATTACGAATAAAATCCGCATAATCGTGATTGACGGAAACAAGTCCGGCACTACAAATGCCGCGATTGTGGAGAAAGCGACGATAAGCACAATCGGGGCAGAAATCAGCCCGACGCTGATGACAATGTCGCCGAGGACAAGCCCCCCTACAATGCTGACCGCGTGCCCGACTACCGACGGCAGACGCAACCCCGCCTCTCGCATAATCTCAAAGATGACCATAACAATCACACATTCGGTGAGAATCGCGAAAGGGGTTTTCTGCTCCGCTGTTATTATATTGAAGAGTATATCCGGCGGAAAAAGCTCCGGGTGAAAACTCGTCGCCGCTACGAAAAACCCGGGCAAAAGCACGCATATGAAAAATGCAAGGTATTTCACCACCCGAATGAAAGACGTATAGACAGACAGTTCCGAATAGTCGTCCATAGTCTGGAAATGCTCCATGAAAAGCATGGGCAGAAACAGCGCAAAAGGCGTTCCTTCCACCATGATTGCTATTCGCCCGTCTAACAGCTTTGCGGCAAGATTGTCCGGCCTGTCTGTGAAGCCGATTTGCGTGAAAATGCTGTTGCCCTCATTTTGCAGGAATGGCTCAATATACCCTGTTTCGAGAATGAGCTGCAGCGGCAGTTCTTCAATCCTCCTCTCGACTTCGGCAAGCATATCTTTGTTGACTTTGTCGTCAAAATACAAAATCGCCACATCTGTTTTGGCGTATTTCCCCACACGGGTGATTTTGGTTATAAAGCGCGGCGAACGCACTCTGCGCCGTACACTCGCGATATTAAACCGCAGAACCTCGCTGAACCCCTCGCAAGAGCCCCGCAGATTTTCGTGAATCAACGGGCGTTGTATTCCGCGATTAGCAAAGCCCTGTGCCCCGATTGCTAAGGCGTAATCAACGCCGTCTACGAGAATAATCGCGAATCCCGACATGAAAAACAGCGACAAGTCCTCATATGTTTTGGCGACATTCTGCTCCACGGCGACCATGAGCTTGCCCTCAATCGCCGACATCAGCTCTGTGGGCGACGGCGGCTTTTCGCCGAACTCTTCAGCCGCCCGTAAATCGAGGGCAGTCAACGGCGGGAAAAGCAAGGTAGACACAGTCATGGTGTTTACCATACACTCGCACGTCAAAATGCAGAGTTCACGCCCTGCTACTGTTGCGAATTTAGTTACAATATCGCCCGTATTGCTGTGCAACTGCGTGAAATTCACGAGAGTTTCTTTCAGGCTTGGGGCTAAATTTGCCTTCGGATTTATTGCCGAATTTGTTTTTGAGTTTATTTCAGTTTTCATGCAAGTATTTTTTCCCGAGTTGCGCATAAAATACCCTCATGTTAAGTTTAATTTTACGAGCGGCGATTCTTTACCTCGTCGCCATTGTTGCTGTGCGGCTCATGGGAAAGAAGCAAATTAGTGAGCTTCAGCCGTCGGAATTAGTCACCACGATTATCATTTCGGGCATTGTTACAATGTCTCTCGAAGAGTCAAACATCTCGCTCATGGCGGGAATTTTGCCGATTATACTAATCGTTTGCTTAGACATAATCATCACGGGGCTGAACCTCAAGAGCCATTTCCTTCGCCGCCTGACTACAGGAACACCCGACGTGATTATATCTAACGGCGTTCTCGACCAGAACAAGCTCCGCGCTTTGCGATACACCCTTGACGACATACTCGAAACAATGCGGCAAGAGGGCATTTTCGAGCTTGCGCAAATTCAGTTCGCTATTGTTGAGAATACAGGTAAAATCAGCTTTTTTCCGAAAACCGATGCTGCAACAATCGACCCGCAAGCCGTCATTATCAAAGACGGTAAGCTTGACAAAGCGGGGCTTGCTCAAAGCGGGCAATCCCGCGATTGGCTTCGCACGCTCCTAAACGAAAAACGCCTTTGTGAAAAAGACGTTTTCTTGCTTATGGCAGACAGCGCAGGGAATTATGAGTTGGTAGAGAGGGCGTGAGCCGGGCGACCGAAGCCGTCAAAAGCTTTTAGACAAGTCAGCAAAAGCTTTAGAAAAACCCTTGACAAATCGTGAAAAATGTGGTACAATGTTTTATTCAATATATACATCGTTAAGGAAAACAAAGCAATGACTACTAACAAAATCAAAAAACACAGCGGGATTCCGCCGCTGTTAGCGGCACTGTTTGTCCAGTTCACTCTCGGAATCGCATATCTGTGGAGCTTGTTCCAGACAGGCATCGCCGACAGCTTATACGCAGACTATGCCAAACCTAACGCGGCGGCAGGGCTGAATTTTTCACTCTTGATTGCTATGATGACAGTCGGCAGTGTAATCGGCGGCAAACTTGTCGCGAAGTATACCATTCGTCGAGTCGTGTTCATAGGCGGTGTGCTTCTCGGGGGCGGGTTCTTCATATCGGGGTTCATCAAACCCGAATTCGCCTGGGTGCTGTGGCTTACTTACGGGATTATGGGCGGGCTGGGTATGGGGTTCACCTACTCGACGACCATTGCTTGCGCCCAGAAGTGGTTCCCTCACAAGCGGGGCTTGGTTACGGGAGTGATTGTGTCGGGGCTTGGCTTCGGCGGCGTGATTTTCACACCGATTATAACATCGTTAGTCGCGAGGTTCGCTATTTACGAGCCGATTCCCGGGTTTTCGGGCTTCGCGGAAGCCGCCCCAATCCCCGGGAGCGGTGAGCAGAAAACATTCATGATACTCGCGGGGATTTTCTTCATCGTCTGCACAGTCGGGAGTTTGTTTCTCAAGAACCCCTCCGCCGATTATGCGCCTGTGTCCGCGAAAGCGACTAAAGCGTCGAGTAAATCTGCGAAAACCACGCCTGCGGCAGTGGATTTTACCACTTCCGAAATGCTCAAAAGCTTGCGATTTTACATGATTACGGCGGCTTTCCTTCTCGCGTGTCTCGGCGGGCTGATTGTCATTAACTATGCGCGGCAAATCGCGGAAATGAAAGGCTACTCTGAAATCGCTGTAACAGGGGTTCTTGTCATTTCGATTTTCAACTCCTGCGGGCGGCTTGTGTGGGGGGCAGTTTCCGACAAAATCGGGCGGTTGAACACCATTATCGCGCTTATGCTCGGCTCTGCGACGTTGACGCTCTTCGTCCCGAACATCGGAAGCTGGTTCGTTTTCGTGCTGATTGCAGGAATAGGCTTTCTTTACGGCGGTCTGCTCTCGACTTTTCCCGCACTCACCGCCGAAACATTCGGCGCAAAAAACGTCGCGACTAATTACGGGCTTGTGCTTCTCGGGTTTGGCGCGGCGGCGATTACCGCAAGCCAAGTCGGCGGATATTTCCGCGACATTGCGCGGGCAGTTCCGGGTACACACGGCTTCGGCGACATTGACCTCATGCTTCCTGCGTTCATCATCGGCTCGTGTTGTGCGGCGGGGGCGGCTCTGCTCATGATTACACTGAAAATCATAAACAAGCGTAAAGGACGCAACGTGCGGTGAAAGGGAAAGACAAGCTCAAAACCCTCATAATCGTGGGAGTATATCTCATATCAGCCTACGCCATAACCGGCGGATTTTGCGTGCTTCGCGCAACCGTTGGGTTTCCTTGCCCTGCTTGCGGAATGACGCGGGCTTTCCTCAGCCTTTTTGCCCTTGACTTGCACGGTGCTTTCACGGCACACCCGCTGTTCTGGGCTGTTCCCGTAGTCGGGGCTTTTGTCGCCTATGACAAAATCGCCCCTCATAAGATTAATCAGCGGTTGTTCCGCATAGTCATGTGGAGTGCGACAGGAGCAGTCATGCTGCTGTACATTGTGAGGCTCGTGCTGTTCTTCCCCCACACCGAACCCATGACAATCAACTCTCGTTCGCTTCTGATGAGATTAGTGGGGTTGGTGTGGGGATTTATCTAAATTGTGCTTGACAAACGCGCAAAAATATGTTATGCTTGAATCAGTACTTAATTACAAGACGAAGGAGAAATTCATGAAAAAAACGATTTTCTTAGTAGACGACATAATCGCGAGCCTGACCGCCGCCGAGAAAGTGTTAGCGAGCCATTATCGCGTAATTGCCCTCTCTTCTGCCGCGCAGATGTTCAAAGCGTTAGATAAGTTCAACCCGGATTTGATTCTGCTGGACGTGGAAATGCCCGAGATGAACGGGTTCGATGCGATTAAACAGCTCAAGGATAATCCGGAACACGCCGAAATCCCCGTCATATTCTTGACAGGGCGAAGTGATGTTGATTCAGAGGCAAAAGGCATAGAACTCGGTGCGGTGGATTTTATCCTCAAACCTTTTCATGACATTGTCCTGCTCACGCGGATTAAAAACCATCTTGATATAGACGAGATTGTTCGCGAACGTACTGCACAGCTCACCGAACGCACACAGCAGCTTGATGTACTCAA
>WQXP01000081.1 GCA_009784765.1 Oscillospiraceae bacterium
AGAAGTCGTGTCAAAAGCCATCGAGATTGCGCGTGAAGCAGTCGCGGGGGGGGATGTTCTTGTAGCCTTAGACATAGGCCCAATCGGGCAGTTACTACGCCCGACAGGAACTCTGTCTTTCGACGAAGCCTATGACATATTCGCCGAAATCGTCCGTGCGGGGGTGAAAAGCAAGGAGGGCGAGCTTGGCTCGCCCCCGCGCAGCGCAGCCGAAGGCAAGCGAAGTTCGAGAGGCGCAGACTTAGTCGCACTCCAGACTTTTTCGGACTTGCTCGAACTCAAAGCCGCGATTTTAGCCGTCAAAGAAAACTCCGACTTGCCTGTAATCGCCTCCATGACATTTGAAGCAACAGGCAGGACATTCACGGGAACTCCCGCAAGTGCATTCGCGATTACCGCATCCTCTCTCGGGGCGGACATAATCGGGACAAACTGCGGGCTTGGGCCGCTTGAACTCCGCTCAGCAAATATCAGCATTGTTGATGAACTCTTAAAGTACAGCACAGTTCCTGTTATGGTGAAGCCTAATGCAGGACTCCCTGACCCGAACACAGGCGCGTTTACACTCGGCGCAGAGGATTTTGCACGCGAAATGCAAGCAATCGCCGCTAAGGGCGTGAAAGTCTTAGGCGGCTGTTGCGGGACTTCCCCCGAATATATACGATTGTTAGGGCACAGCGGCGTGGTCACCGCACCCTACGGTGTGCCATCAGCGAGTTCAGCAATCTGCAGTGGAGTCAAAACCGTAATCTTAGACGGCGTTCAGGTAATCGGGGAGCGGATTAACCCCACAGGGAAAGCGCGGTTCAAAGCCGCCCTCAAAGAAGCGCAGCAAGGCGGCGACATTGATTATATCCTCGCTCAGGGCTTAGAGCAAGCGGCGGCAGGGGCAGATATTCTTGACGTGAATGTAGGTTTGCCCGAAATCGACGAAAAAGCCATGATGATTCGCGTGGTGGAGGGCTTACAGAGCGTCTGTGATTTGCCCCTGCAAATTGACTCCGGGGACGCGGAGGTTCTTGAAGCGGCTCTGAGGCGATATTGCGGTAAACCCATTGTGAACTCTGTCAACGGCAAGGAAGAAAGCCTGCAGAGCGTTCTGCCCCTCGTGCGAAAATACGGTGCGGCGGTGATAGCCCTCACACTCGATGAAAGCGGAATCCCCGCGACTGCTCTCGGGCGATTAGAAGTCGCGCGTAAAATCGTACAGCGGGCAGAAGAACTCGGCATTCCGCGAAGCGATATAATAGTAGACTGCCTTACCATGTCCGTTTCGACAGACTCCCAAGCGGCGCAGACGACTCTTGAGGCTGTGCGGTTAGTCAAGCGCGAACTCGGAGTTAAAACCGCGTTAGGCGTGTCTAACGTGTCTTTCGGGCTCCCGGAACGTGGGATTATCAATGCAGCGTTCCTTACTCTCGCCCTTGAAGCGGGGTTAGATTTGCCTATTATCAATCCTAATGCGCCAGGCGAAATGAACGCTGTCCGTGCTTTTCGATTGCTCGCAGGGAAAGACGCTAATGCGGCGGATTATGTGGCGGCGTATTCCGAAAACAAACACGATAACGACTCAAACCTTGCGATTTATGCAAAGCAGGAGGCAATCGCGAACACTCGCGAACTGCTCAAAACCCATGAGCCCCTAGAGGTTATAAACGCGCATTTAGTCCCGACTCTCAACAAAGTCGGGCAGGATTATGAGTGCGGGAAAATCTTCTTGCCACAGTTGATTCTCTCCGCTGAAACAGTCGCCGCTTGTTTTGAGGAAGTCAAAGCTGTTATGGGAGACTCTGCTGCGCCTTTATCCGAAAACAAAGTTATACTCGCGACAGTGCAGGGGGATATTCATGACATAGGCAAGAATATAGTCAAAGTTCTGTTACAGAGTTATGGTTACAAAGTCATTGATTTAGGGCGGGACGTTGCCCCGGAAACAATCGCTGAGGCGGTGAAGACCCACGGCGCAAGATTAGTCGGATTGTCCGCGCTTATGACGACGACTCTGCCGCCAATGGAGCGGACAATCGCTCTGCTGAAAGAGCAGGGGCTTCCTTGTAAAGTCATGGTTGGCGGCGCAGTCCTCACTGCGGACTATGCGGCGCAAATCGGCGCGGATTATTACGGTAAAGACGCTAAGGCCGCAGTGGATATAGCTCAGGGATTGACAGCAAACAATTAGGGGCAAAAAATTTGAGAAAACTTTTCAAAGCACTTGACAAAGCAGAACAAAAATGGTAAAATAACAGCAGTAATTACAAGGAGATGAATGTAATGAAAAAGTCTCGTACTCCTTCTCGTTTTACACCGTCGCGTTCGACGGTGATTTCGCTGATTATTACTCTGTTTGTGTTTTTCGCAATTATAGTTGTACAGACTTTATCGGTGATAGACATGGCCTATGAAAAAAACAGCCAAGAGCGGTTTGATTTGATTTACAACGCGAATCGCTTTATCTACGGCTCTTCTTACTTGACGACAGAGGTACGCTACTATGTCGTAACCGGTGATATTGCTCATTATGACAACTTCTGGCGTGAAGTTAATGAAACGCGAAGCCGCGACGCTGCTATCAATGCAATGTTTGAACTCGGGCTTACTGATGAAGAGGCGGCGATTGTTATTGCTATGCAGTTCCTTTCAGACGGGCTGATTATCACAGAGAACGAAGCGATG
Source organism: Oscillospiraceae bacterium (assembly GCA_009784765.1). Lineage (GTDB taxonomy): Bacteria > Bacillota > Clostridia > Oscillospirales > Ruminococcaceae > Ruminiclostridium_E. The sequence continues at coordinate 2,674 of WQXP01000081.1, forward strand.
GAACTCACCCGTGCAGGGGAGTATGATAAGGCGCGTGAATTAGTATTCGGATACGCTTATGAGCGTGTTGTTGAGCGAATTCGCGAACATCATGAAAATTTTTTGAACGCGCTCAAAGAACGCACGCAAATCAATGTGGAGCAAATCCGCCGGCGACAGGCTTTGTACAGCAGGCTCGCACTCGGGTTGATAATAGTCATCGGGGTTTTACAGCTCTTTAATATTGCATTGATTAAGAAATCGACAATCGCGCCGCTGCGAAAAGCTTCTGAGCAGTTTCGCGTAATGCTTGATTCCGCGCCGCTGTCTGTATCTCTGTTTGACAAAAATTTCGATTGTTTTACCTGCAACAAAGAGTCACAACGAGTATTCGGGAGTGAGGTTTTAGCTCATGACAACATGAACGAAACCTTCCCGGAATTTCAGCCGAACGGGCGGAACTCCTTAGAAATATTTAACGAACTTATGAGCAAAGCATTCTCAACGGGCGTTTCAAGCGCAGAGATGGTTTGCAAGCGATATGACGGAAGCCTCTTCCCTTGTGAGATTACTTATGTGCGTGCGGTTTTCAACGGTGAAGATGTCGTCGCGGAGTATGTAATAGACCTCACGAATGCGAAGAATGCTATGACTCGCGAACATGAGGCGAAAGCCGCCTTAGAAGTCGCGGAGCAGGAGAACACGGCTAAAACGCGATTCCTTGCGCATATGTCTCACGAAATTCGCACGCCGATTAACGCCGTGTCGGGTATTTCGGACGCACAGCTCCAGAAAGATGAGTTGCCCGAAGAAACGCGGGAGGCTTTTGCGCGGATTAAAGCTTCATCGAATATGTTATGCGCGATTGTTAATGACATTCTTGACCTTTCTAAAATCGAAGCAGGGAAAATGCAGATTTTCACAGAGGAATATGACACTGCAAGCATGATTGTTGACGTAGTTCGCCTGAACACGGTTCAAGGCGAGGCGCGGGGAAATAAGTTCGAACTTTCCGTTTCCGAAAATCTTCCTGCTGCTATGGTCGGCGACGAAGTACGGCTCAAGCAGGTGATTAACAACCTGCTCTCGAACGCTTTCAAATACACCGACGGCGGAGTTATAACAGCGGCTTTTGATTTCGACACAGATGACGGCACACTTGTCATAACAGTCAGCGATACAGGGCGCGGAATGACTCGCGGGCAGTTAGAACGCCTCTTCAAACAAGATTTCACACGGTTCAACGCCAAGAAGCAAGACGGCGTCGGGCTTGGTATGATGATTACACACAGCTTAGTTTCGCTCATGGAAGGTACAATCGACGTGCAGAGCGAATATAAGCGCGGCACGACAATCAGCGTGACTCTGCCTCAAGAATCGCCGAGAAGCGAAACCATAGGACGGAATACGGCATACAACTTGAGTAATTTCTGCTTTAGCGATGAAGCTATTCAGGTGGTCGGTTCACGGATTGAATATGCGTCTATGCCCCACGCTAAAGTTTTAATCGTAGATGACGTTTCGACGAATATCTATGTTGCCGCCGAACTGCTGAAGCCTTATTCTTTGCAAATCGAAACAGCGTTGAGCGGGCGTGAAGCAATCGCGAAAGTTACGGAGGGCGGGGTTTATAACATCATCTTTATGGACCACATGATGCCTGAAATGGACGGAATAGAAGCTATGCAAGCCATTCGCTCTTTGGGATACTCTGCGCCGATTATCGCACTCACCGCCAATGCCGTAGCAGGAACTCGTGAAAGGCTTCTGCGCAGCGGTTTTGATGAGTTCATCACAAAGCCTATTGACATTCATGCCCTTGACGCGCTTCTGAAGCGATTTATCACCCCCGCACCTCCCGCGACTCCGGCTATTCCCGCCGGCGGCTCACGGGCGAAAGCTATTCGGGAAGCACGAGCATTCCAACCTCCCGTTTCTTAATAAGAAAATCCCCCTGACCTAAGTCCGGGGGATTATGATTACCCGCGACGCTTGCGCGTTACAGCCGCAGTTGCGAGTGCCGCAAGAGAACCCACTCCTGCAAGCCCGATTGCTGCACCGGTCTTCGGGTTAGAACCACTGTTGACTGCACCACTGTTCACTTCGTCTTCGCCGCCTTCGTCCGTGGCATTATCAGTGGATTTGTCTGTCGTGTTATCAGCAGTGTTATCGAGGTTGTTATCAAGACCATTGTCGATTACACCGTCAGTCGCGTTATCTGTTCCGTGTTCAGCATGATTAGTGAGTCCGTCTTTATCATTCACAAGTCCGTCTTTGTTATCGTCGTTGTTACCGTCGTGAGTGCGTCCGTCTTCATCTGTGCGGTATTCGCCGTCGCGAACGTCGTCGCCGTCAACGGTTTCCTGCACGCCGTCGATTACTCCGTCAACCACTTCCTCTGCTCCGTCAACTACGCCGTGAGCGGCACGCCCTACACCGTCGATTACATTGGCAGATGCAGATGCCGTGATAGTCAGTGCCATCATAAATCCTACTACACCGGAAATCAATTTCATTTTACTGTTCATATCGTTCACTTCTCCTTACTGCTTACTATATCATTTTTGACAGGCGAACTTGCCTATCACGATTATTATTTTCGCGCTTCTGAAACGATATTTATAACAAATCTTAGCTTCAAACAATGGAAATATCGACGCTTAAACGAAACTGCGCATTCATGAGCGTTTCGCGCCAGTTTTCGCAATTGTTTGTGAGAACCTTCCATGTGTGATAATCATGAAAACGCAGAGTGTTTTCAAGCCCGATTATATCGCCGCCGTGCCGCGCCATAATTTCGAGAGATTCATGCAGTTGCTGTTCAAGGGCGGCAACCGCAGGAGCAATTAGCTCATGAATTTCTTGGAAATCGCTGTAAGAACTGTCAGAACTTCCGCGGAAGCCAACATGGAAAATCAAGGATTGATTTTGCGAATCAGGGGTATTCACAGGGGAAATCCGCGTCCGCGTTCTCACTTTTTCGAGGCTGTGAACGCGCTCGTCCACGATAAAGTCAACATCAATGCGGTTGGTGATATTCGCGAGAAGGGATATTCCCGCCGCTTCATCGCTGTTGAGATAATGTGAACTATCGGGCGTCAACATTACTCCTCCATAGGGTGCAATGGCAGGTTCGGATATGGCAGATTCTTCGCTTGAATCCCCGGTGTGTTCGATTTTTATAAGAGGAATAAAAACTGTACCGGCGGTGCTGTAGGCACTCTCGAGGGCGCGATATATATTAGGGGCAGAATAAACACCTGTTTCTTGGGCGTTTTGCAAAACAGCGGAAACGCGGCTTTTTCCTGCGTTTTCGCGCCGAAAAGTCAGCGCGAGGACTTTCGCCGCTAATCCG
>WQXP01000082.1 GCA_009784765.1 Oscillospiraceae bacterium
AGCGATTCCGACGCAGAAGCGGCTCTGCCGCTTCGTAGGCGGATAGCTTGACAGCAAGCAAAAGAAGAGCGATTCCGACGCAGAAGCGGCTCTGCCGCTTCGTAGGCGGATAGCTTGACAACAAGCAACAAAGAGCTACCCGAAAATCAGGTAGCTCTTTTATGTTGACTATTATGAAAAAAGGTGGTATAATGTTAAGTATGAAAAAAGTAGCTATATATATCCGCGTATCAACGCAGGAACAAGCCGAGCATGGTTTCTCAATCGGGCAGCAACAGGAACGGCTCTTGGCTTTCTGCAAGGCAAAAGACTGGTTAGTGCATGAAGTCTACATTGACGGCGGCTATACCGGCTCAAACCTTGACCGCCCTGCAATCAGCAAACTCAAAGCCGATATTAACAAGTTCAATGTCGTGTTAGTCTACAAGTTAGACAGGCTTAGCCGTTCGCAGTTTGATATATTAGATTTAATCGAAAAGACTTTCCTCCCCAACGATGTTGACTTCGTTTCAATGTCAGAAGCCTTTGATACGTCTACTCCTTTTGGCAGAGCCATGATAGGAATACTCGGTGTGTTCGCCCAGCTTGAACGCGACCAAATCCGTGAACGCTCGATTATGGGACGCAAAGCTCGTGCCAAAGCGGGTAAGTTCCACGGCGGCGGCGACATTCCCGTGGGCTATGACTATATTGACGGCGAGTTAGTCATAAACGAGTATGAAGCAGAGCAGATTCGCCTAATCTTTGAAATGGTAGCAGATAATAAGTCAAACCAAGAGGTTGTTGACAAGCTGAAGGAAAACGGCTACACAACCAAATACGGCGAGTACAACGCTAACCATGTCGGCAGAATGTCGCGAGTGATTAAGAACGATTTATATCTCGGAACAATCCGATTCGCCGATGAAGTTGCTCCTAACTCCCACCCGCCGATTGTAACGCCCGAGCTGTTCCGCAGAGCAAACGAAGTTCGTAGAGTTCGCCGCAGTGCTTACAGCGGCAATGGCGGTGATGTAGGCTTTCGGAGGACAACCCTGCTTTCGGGGTTTACTCGGTGTGCTAAATGCGAAGCGCGGTTCACCACATCAATCAGCAGCAACAAGAACAAACACGGTGTCGAAACATCACGATACCGCTACTACTCATGCTACTCACGAGCGTTCCCGAAATCTAAAATGGCAACAAAGTCAGGCGAACGCTGTGATAATCACAACTGGCGCGAGGAAGACCTCGACCGCGAAGTCAGCGATACCATTCGCAAAATCATCTTTGAGTACGGATATTTCGACAAGCTGTTGAATCAATCGAATATCAAGCCTGCGGAAAAAGTAAGCCCTGCTCAAAAGAGAATTGCGGAAATTGATAAGCAAATCGCAAAGCTGATGGACTTGTACGCCTTGGAAGCCGTGCCCTTTGAAACGCTCTCGGCTAAAATTGACGGCTTGCATAAGGAAAAGACGGCGTTATCCAAGAAGCTCAAATCAGAAGAAAGCACTTCAAATGCAGTGCCGCTGAAAAATATCAACGAATTTCGCTCAATACTCGCCGATATGGGCAATCTGTGGGACTTAGCAGACAGAGAGCAGAAACGCTATCTGCTGTCGCTGTTGGTGCGGGAAATCCGCATTGACGGCTTTGACTTGTATTATGACTGGACGTGGCTATAAAACCTGCAAGAGAGGATTCGATATGAAATACACGCTAATGCACAGAAAAATCCCTGTCGCAGAACTCGAAATTGCCGTGGGCAGTTCGACGATTACCGCAGTAACGCGAGTAATCGACCAGAACCGCATACCAATCGGCACGAGCATAATGCACGGCAAACCCGACCTTGAGGATATAAACGAATGGTGGCGCGGGCGTTCGATTCCTGCAAGCAGACAGAACTTTCAGTGGATTTCACAGCGAATGGGCAATCTCTGCCTGTCCAAGAAACTGCAAATGTCGGCGTTCGGGCTTTCGCTGTCCGACCAATACTGGATTAACCCTGCTGACAGTCCCCTCGACTGGGACAAAATCAACTTTTGGGGCAATGACTTTTCCGAGGACGTGGGAAATATTCTGTTCGACAACATTCCGAAAGGCAAGCTCAATCTTGTTTCCCCCGACAATACCTCCGACGGTTGGCTCAAGAAAAAGTGGAAAGTCATTAACGATAAGCGTTGTCTAATCAAGGGTGGAGACGGTTTTCAACAGCAACCTCTGAATGAAGTAATGGCGACTGCTGTTCTTAGGCGATTAGACATTCCCCACGTCCCCTACACGCTCATTTGGGAGGACGAGTTGCCCTACAGCGGGTGCTAGTGTTTCATAACCGCCGAAACAGAGCTAATCACGGCGTTCAATCTGCACAACACGCAGAAAATCGACAACGCTGATGACCTTTTCGGGCATTACGTGAAATGTTGCGAGAGTTTAGGAATCCCGAACGCTCGCCGTGATGTCGAGAAAATGCTTGTTGCGGACTTCCTGATTATGAACTATGACAGACACCTCACCAACTTCGGAGCAGTCCGAAATGCCGATACACTCGAATGGCTCGGACTTGCGCCGTTGTTTGACAACGGCACATCGCTGTGGTACAATATACCGACAGGCATGATTGGCAACGCAAAACTCGACAAGGACAAAAGCCGACCGTTCCGCAGTACCCACAGCGAGCAAATCAAGTTAGTCTGCGACTTCTCGTGGATTGACTTCACCGCTCTTGACGGCGTAACAGACGAGTTCCGCACACTGCTCTCGACTTCGCCGTACATGGACGAAGCTCGAATTGAGACAATCTGCAAAGCATTCGAGGGCAGAGTTGAGTTACTAAAGGAGGCTATGACATGAGCATTAAATTCGATTTTCTCTGCAAAGACAGAGTGTTGGCAACTGTGGTAACCGACTACCAAGTCAAGACCGTATCGGTGCAGAACTTCACCGACGACCCCATAGAACGACCTTTCGGGATTCGAGAGAACCCCACAATCGCCGATTTAGACAGCTTTTTCGAAAGCCGCTGTTTCCCCGAATCGCGCTACAACAAGAAAGCCGTCTTGAAAGCAATCGGGGTAGACTACTACGACCCCTATCTGATTGTGCAGAAAACTCATGGGCGGCAGTTGGACGACTATATGTGGATTAAATTCGAGGGGGAGGAGCTTGACTATGAGCGAGATATTAAACTCCGTGACTAAGTTTGAGGTACCCCGATAACATGAAACAACGAGCAGTAGCGGCAATGCTCCGAGGATTCGTGGAGTACAAAAACACTTGACAAATGCAAATTTATCGAATATAATATAAATTAGATTATTATAATCACGTTTATAATATGGAGGTTTATATGAAATTCATAGGAAGAAACAGCGAGTTCAAGGCATTGACCCGCGAATACGAACGCGACAGTGGATTTGTCGTAGTCTACGGCAGACGGCGAATCGGAAAAACTACGTTAATCAAAGAATTCATCAAGGACAAGACCGCCCTGTACTTCCTCGCTACCGAGGAAATCGAGGGGCAGTCTATGTTGCGGTTCGCAGGAGCGTTGGCAAAGCTAACCGCTCAACCCGCCTTAGCTGATGCGAAATTCGCAAACTGGGAGAGGCTTTTCGAGAGTGTTGCCGCGTTCAAACCCGACGAAAAGAAAATCATCGTCATAGACGAGTTTCCATATCTCGTGAAAACGAACCCTGCCTTTCCCTCGATTCTGCAAAGCATTTGGGACGAAAAGCTCAAAGACAGCAACGTCATGCTGATTCTCTGTGGCTCGCAGATTAGCATGATGTACAAGCACACGCTCAGCTATGACAGCCCGCTCTATGGCAGGCGGACGGCTCAAATGCGGTTGAAACCGCTATCGTTTATGGAACTCTGCCAATCGGACAAGGAATTCACACATGAAGTCGAACGGTACGCAATCACAGGCGGAGTGCCGAAATATCTTGAATTTTTCGCAGATGGGCGTGAGTTGCAGGAGCAAATCACCGAAACTGTACTGCTCAAGACAGGTTTGCTGTACGAAGAGCCGTTGTTCCTGTTAAAAGACGAAGTCCGTGAGCCTGTGAACTACTTCTCAATCATCAAGACAATCGCGGCAGGCAACCATAAAATCGGCAATATTGCGTCCGTGTTAGAAATGCCGACCACCAAGCTCACACCCTATCTTTTATCGCTGATAGAATTGGGATTCGTGGAAAAACGACTGCCGATTACCGAAACGAACCCCGAGAAATCACGCAAGGGACTGTACTTCATCAGCGATAACTTCACGCGATTTTGGTTTAGGTACGTTTATCCCAACAAAGGCGAGCTTGAACTCGACAATACGCAAGTTGTTCTTGAACAGATTGATTCCGATTTTATCACGAGTTTCGTCGCTTTCGCTTATGAGGACATTTGCACGGACATTTTCGCAAAGCTCTGTGCGGATAGGTCGATTCCGTTCACGCCGTCAAAAATCGGCTCATACTGGCTGAACGATTACGGCAGGCAGGACACTCAGATTGATGTCGTTGCCATTGACAATAAAAACAAGCGGATTTTCGTAAGCGAGTGTAAGTACCACGAAAAGCCTGTTGACGCTGACGTTTATTTCAATCTGCAAAGCAAGGCCGGGAAGTCTAAGGAAATTCAGAAGGCGTTTTCTGACCATGAAATCTTGTATGGCGTTTTCTCGAAAAGCGGGTTTACCGACCGACTGCTTGATGTGGCGAAAGGGAACGATTCGGTTTGGCTGATTGACGGGAGCGATGTCGTTTAACCCCGCAAACCCGCATGGACGCAAGAGAAGAGCAGCGGTGCGGCGGGCTCTGCCCGACGGCAGGCTGCTTGACAAACAGGGGTACAATCATACATGGCATGATTGTACCCCTGTGGTTTATATTGTGAAGACTCGCTAACTTATTTATGCTCACCGGTAACAGCGAACTCTGCCCATTCGGCAATGGTTACTGCGTGGTCGGCGATTTTCTCGAAGTATTTCGCAATCAGCAAAATCTCAAGTTGTGAGGTTGCGTTACTTTGATTTTTTTCATAACTGCTTGACAAATCTGCCATGACTTTGTCGAATAAATCATCAACAATATCGTCTGAGTCGATGGTGTTTCTCGCTGTTTCAACATCTAACTTTGTGAACGCAGTCACGCTTTTTTCTACCATGAGTGCGGCAGCTTCCGCCATTTCGATGATTTCCTTTGAATCAAGCGTGCTTTCCTTGGAGAAATAATGCTTCGCGGTATTGGCGATGTCTAAAGCGTTGTCGCCGATACGCTCCATGTCGGTGATTATTTTCAACGCCGCAGAAACAAGACGCAAATCACTTGCAACAGGGTGTTGGTGCAACATGATTTTCAAGCAAAGGTTCTCAATGTCTTTTTCTTTGGCATTGATTTCGTGTTCGAGGTTCTCCGCAGCACCAAGCAAAGAAACGTCTCCGCTTTTGAGGATTTTAACCGTGTTCGCAATGGAACTTCGGATTAAATCCCCCATTACTGTAACTTCGTCATTTAACTGTTTCAGTTGATTCATAAAGATTGCTCTCGGCACCATAATTGTTCCCTCTCTTTTACGCTTAGTTTTTACCCGAATCGACCGGTAATGTATTCTAAAGTTTTAGGATGTTTCGGTTGATTGAAAATAGCAGAAGTTTCAGCCATTTCAACCAAATCGCCCAACAGAAAAAACGCAGTTTTGTCCGAGACGCGAGCCGCCTGCTGCATATTATGTGTTACGATAATTACAGTGTACTCTTTTTTCAGTTCCTGCATCAAGTCCTCTATTTTGTAAGTAGAGATAGGGTCAAGGGCGCTTGTCGATTCGTCCATCAGGAGTATTTCAGGTTCAAGGGCAACGGCGCGTGCGATACAAAGGCGTTGCTGCTGTCCGCCCGAGAGCGATAAAGCAGGCTTTTTCAGACGGTCTTTTACCTCTTCCCATAAAGAGGCACTGCGCAAGCTTTTTTCCACGATTTCATCAAGCTGTGATTTTTTGCTC
>WQXP01000083.1 GCA_009784765.1 Oscillospiraceae bacterium
ATACTTCTGATGCGGCTTGACTTCTTGAGGTTAAGCCCGCGGCTGTTCACAAAGTCGAGAAGTTCGACGCACTTTTCGTCGTTAGGCGGCGCGAGTTCAAGGTGATAGTCTTTTTCAGGGTCGCTGACTCTTCCGCAAGCAATGAACACTCCGCGCAGAAAAATTCCGCCGAGTTCACCCTCGTTCTTGAGGATTCTGTCGTCAATCAGGCTTTTAGCACCCGAAACGTCGTTCGTACCATATGCGACCCCGTAGCGCAACACGTTCTTATAAGCATTGCCGGACTCTTTGATTTGATTGAGTTCGGCTTTTACTTTCTGCGCGAATTTTATGTTCTTCATGGATTACCTCCGTCAAGCTATCCTCCTAATCAAAGCCCCCGCCGCGAATTTTTGTTCGCACTTGATTAGCAACTTCTCCACTGCATGATTGGCAACTGTGATACTTTCGCCCTTCGAGTTACGCATTTCATCAATCACAAGCTGTTTAGGCGGAACTCCGGGGCTGATAACTTCTAAGCAGTCCTCCGTCGTGAAGTAGTTGCGCTGAGTTATGCCTATCATTCCGTCGCCGCAAGAGTCTATCACGCCGACAAAATCACACTTACGAATGTATGCCGATTGCTCATAATACTGCTGCGCATCACCGAAATAGAACCCCGTGGAGTAATGGCGGTGGCTCACACAAAGAACTTCGCGTTTTGCCCAATCAGGAAGCGGCTCACCTCTTGTGAATGCACTAATCGCGGCGCGGTAGGCATTGGTAATGACTGCGGTGTAGTAGGCAGTCTTAGCGCGCCCTTCAATTTTGAAGCTCGTTATGCCTGCCGCCGCAAGCTCTGCGATATGTTCAATCATGCACAAGTCTTTCGAGTTAAAAAAGTACGTGCCGCCGTCTGATTCGCAAACCCGGAAATACTCCCCCTGGCGCGTTTCTTCCATGAGGCTGTACTTCCAGCGGCACGGCTGGGCGCATCTGCCTTTGTTCGCATCACGATTAGCGAGATAGTTAGAAATCAAACACCGCCCCGAAAAACCCATACACATTGCCCCATGAACAAAAGCCTCGAGTTCGAGTTGCGGCGGCGTATTGTCGCGGATTACTCGGATTTGCTCAAGAGAAAGCTCCCGCGCTAAAATCACCCGCGCCGCTCCGCGCTTATGAAGCGCGTTCGCAGTAGCGTAGTTCATGACCCCCGCCTGTGTCGAAATATGGACGGGCAGGGCAGGGCAGTGTTCATGCGCGTGTTCACGGGCTAAGTCAAACAGCCCCAAATCGCTGATTATAACCGCGTCTGCGCCAATCGCCCCGAGTTTGCGGACATATTCGGGGAAAGCTGTGACATCGTCATTATCCGCGACTATGTTGCAAGTTACATACAGCTTCTTGCCGCAAGAATGAACATACTCGACTGCCTCGCGCAGAATGTCGTCAGACAGCCCCGCATTCATGCGAAGCCCGAAGTTCTGTGAGCCCACATACACTGCATCTGCCCCGAAAAGCATTGCGGCTTTTACCGCTTCTAAATCCCCTGCAGGGGCTAACAATTCTATCATAATCTTGCCCCGCCTCAGTTTCCGAAAATCTGGTTGCCTTGCGTGTCTATAAGCCCCGCAGTTCGCAGATTCGCCTGATGTTCTGCAAGAGTTCGCGCATAGAACTTCTGACCTGTTTCGATGTTCGCGCAGAAGTAGTAATAGTCGGTTTTCGGCGCGTCCAAAACCGCGAGCATTGCCGTCATTCCCGGATTGTTGACAGGGCCCGGCGGTAATCCCGGTGTGCTGTAAGTGTCAAATGCGGTAATCAGCTCGTCGATTCGGTCGGCAGTCGTCGGGGTATGATAGGGCAGGAGGCTTTCACGCCCGTAACGCCGTGTAACGTCCGACTGCAGGAGCGAAAACTCGCCTCCGCGCCGCATTCTGTTGATGAACACCGACGCAACTGTCTGCATATCTTCAGGGGTCGCCGCTTCCCATTGCACCAAGGACGCAAGAGTCACGAATCCGTTAAGCCCGAACTCATCGTCAGACAATCCGAGAGAATCGCCTAAATCCGCGATTGAGCGATAAATATGAGGCGTCATATTGTCATTGAACTGGAACAGCAAAGTCCGCAAAATAACACGTGCGTAGGCAGTTGTGTCCATATCAGGGTCTTCATCAAGGCCGTTGACCACGAAAAACTCATAGGTTTCGGGAAACAAGAACCCCTCCATCTGATTGAGTTTCAGCGGATTGAAAGCAAGGCGCGTTTCAAAATCGAACACGTCTAAGCGTTCGCGATAGAGCCGCGTGAAGTCCTCAGCGCGACAAACTTGATACGCCTCAAGAAGTTCGCCGATTTCCCGCGCAGTCGTTCCCTCGGGAATAGTAATCATGACTGTTTCTGTACTGCGCGGGCGTACCTGCATTGTCAGAATTAACTGGCTGTACGACATATTCGACGCGAACAAAAACTCACCGCTGAGATACCCGCTGTCTTTTTCGCTGAGCCGCGCATACAAGGTGAATAATTGCGGCATAGCAATTATTTGATGGGCGTACAGAATTTCAGCGATTTCTTCCATTGTGGCTTCGGGCGCAATATCAATGAGTGTGCTGAACTCTACAACATTGATTCCCGTAAAGTCAAGAAAAGCGCGAATGATGAAGTTAGCCGCGAAAGCAGAGGATATGATAATAAGTGCGACAAGAAACAAGCTCCCGAGAATGTGCGAAAAAGTCCTCGTGCGTTCGCGGCGGCTCCTAAGCCGCTTTTTGAGAACGCGCTTTCGCTTTTCGGAAAGTTGTTCCCCTTCGCTGTCTGTGTCGTCATCCGGCGCGTCGCTGTCATCGCTGAACTTGTCGTTATGCTCGTCGTCCGCTTCACAGTTTCGCGAATCAAAATCCGTAATCGTATCCAAGAACTGTGTATCGCCGATTGCGCCGCCTCTGTCGTCATTTGCGCTGCCGCTGCTTTTCGGGATAAAATCAATCATTTGCGTGCTGCCGATGTCCGGTTCAGGCGCAAAAAAAGGCTGAGCTGTTACTTCAGGCGACAACTCTTCCATGATTACTTGTGGTCTCTTTTTCTTTTCCATTGCATTCCTTAATCCGTAATTACTATATCTACCCGCATATCATGCGGCTCACGCGGGAGAGCTGTGAGCAGTTCCCCATAGCACAACCCAATCGCGAATACGCGATTTGCCGCTAAAAAGCGGTCGTAATAACCGCCCCCGTACCCGAGCCTGTACCCATCATGATTAAAAGCCAAGCCGGGCGTAATGCAGACTGTGTTTTCGAATCTCGTGATTTCGTCCCCTATATCCTCCATAGCCTCGTCAATCTCGAAAAAGCGCATTTTTTCGTCAACAATCACCGGAACAGCGACGCGCTTACCAAGCTCAAAAGACCGCCGAATCAGCGCGAGCGTGTCAACTTCACCGCTTTTTGGCAAGGCAACATAAGTGAGTACAGTGTCGCTGCACGCAAACTCGGGCAGCGTGAATACTTTCGCGAAAATCGCCGCGTCTTTAGAGCCTTTAGCGGGCTTGCCGGCGATTACGCGCCGCTTCACGAGAAGTTCTTTTCGCAAAGCCTGCTTCATCAGCGAACTCACAGGCAATACATACGCCCGCGAATTTCGTCGGCTTTCGCTTTCCCAACGAGCTTTTCGGCAATCGCGAAAGCAAACTCCTGTGAGCTTCCCGCCGCTTGTGCGGTAATCAGATTACCGTCAATCACCACCTGCTCGTCAACGAATTCGCCGCTTTTAATCCCGCTTTCAAGGCTCGGATAGCAAGTATACTTGCGTACTTCAAGAACTGCGCCGTCTAACAGCTCTGCCGCACCGCAAATCGCGGCTATAGGAACCCCGCTGTCGTGGCAACTCGCGATTAAATCCATAGCAATCCCGTTCTTGGCGACGTTTGCCCGCCCGGGCCCCCCGGGAAGAATGAGCATGGCGGCTTTCGTGGTGACTGCTTGCAAATCCACGTCGCCCAAAAGCACGTCTGCTTTGATTGTAATTCCGTTCGAACCCGTAACAAACTCACTTTCTTCAGCAGAACCGACAGCCACAGTGCAGACTACAACGCCGCAACGGCGCAGAACATCAATAGGGAAAACCGCTTCGATTTCCTCGAATCCTTGTGCTAACAGAACATATACCATACTTTTAACTCCGGTCGTCCTTCGGCTGAAGCCACGGCGACCTCCGCGCTGTCGGGCAAAGCCCGACTCGCTTGGCATCCTTTCATTTGAAGTTTATTTTATACTTTTCGAGCAAGAACGCAGGACGGTAGGAGAGTTTCGATTTGCGCAGATTCTCCGCCCCCATATCTTCCTCGCGATTGATGTACTTGTAGCCTTTAGCCGCGATTTGCGAACTGTTCATAAAGTCGTTACAGATTGCGGTGTAACACCCCTGCAACTCGGTATGGGCTTTCTCCACATGAACAGCGAGAGTATCGTTCTCACGATTGCCGATTTCCGACGCAAATGTGTAGGCGACGATTTCCCCGCCTGTGCGGATTGCTCCTCCTGTCAAACCAAGTTCGAAGAAAGCATCAAGCCCTCGAATTACTGCGCCTGCCTCCCGCAGTTTCGCAGGGTCGGAGTAGACACCTTTCATGTCACACCACTTGTTGTGCATAGCCGCGATTTCTTCAATGCTGTCGGGGGTAATCGGCTCGAACCTGTAAGCATTTTCGCGGAAGCGATGCAAATGATTGCGTTTGCCGTGAAGCTTGCGTCCGCGCAAAGTTGACAGTGCCTTATAGTCATAGACATAGTCGTAATAATCGCGATTAGTGCTGATTTCTGACTGCTGTTCACCGAAGAGTTCTCTAAGCATTTCAAGTGTAGAACTGTCAACATTCGTGAAGCAAAGCGGTTTGCCGCGTTCACGCAGGCTGTAGTCTCTCAGGGCAGCAATCATCTCAAGAATGTCGCCTTCACCGCTCGGAAACCAGAAGCCGTGCGGAGTTTGATAAAGACAGAAGCCTTTGTACGCGGCTATGCGAATATCGAAAATCGGGCTCCACATATATGCAGTCGCGAATGCGTATTCGCACCCGCGAAAGCCGTTTTTTCTCACGCATTCGTGAACCCACACCTTGTCCGACAATTCGATTGGCTTAAATGATAGCTTTTGCATTGGTATCTTCCTTAAATAATCAGTTGACGAATTGCTCGTCTTATACAAGTATACCACGTTTTTTTAATTTAGTCAAGGGTTCGGCGTAAAAATGTTCAATATATGTCAAATATCTCCTTATCGGTATTGAGTGAGGCTCAGGGCAGGGCAGGGCAGCCCCCCTTTCTTTTGGCGCGGGGCGGGTGATTACCGCACTCGCGGACAGCTCCTGTGTGATTACACCGCTGCCCGACACTTCGTCTAAAATCATCACAGAGGGTTCATACCCCCCGGCTAATCGCGCATATTCGTGCATAAGCTGCAGAACTTTGTCTTTCCACTCAGGATTATAAGGCGCGTATCTGCCGTTAATACCCGCGAGAGTCGTCCTGCCGCTTCCGAAATAGCCGCTGCCCGAAACTAATCGCGCAAACCCGGCGACGCTGTCTGCTTTAGATTCGTAAGTTACCTGACCGCCTCCGCGCTGCATAATCCCGAAAAGATTGTTGCGATTTTGCGCCGCCTTGCTTGTTCCGTAATAAGACTCGTGGGAGGCTACTGCAAGAATGAACAGCGCGTTCACGCCGTACTCCTCCTGTGCCTGTTCGACAGCCGCTCCAAGCCCGACAAGCCCCGACAAACTACGATTAGCGCGTATTGCACCAATCACAAACTCGAGCCTCTGCGCACATAGTTCGCTTGGCTCTGTAAGCTCTGTATTGACGGTGTAATCCCGCGCTGAAGCAGTCGCGCTCAGTGTGAACACTGCCGCAAGAGTCATAAGTATAAATAAAAAAGCTCTCATACAACCATTGTATGAGAGCTTTGG
>WQXP01000084.1 GCA_009784765.1 Oscillospiraceae bacterium
ATGCCCGGAAGAATCGCCACTGCGCTGAAAGCGGCTAAATCCATGAACCCTGTGATTTTGCTCGACGAAATCGACAAGATGAGCAATGACTATAAAGGCGACCCTGCTTCGGCTATGCTTGAAGTTCTTGACGCGGAACAGAACACGGCTTTTGTAGACCATTTCCTTGAAGTTCCTCTTGATTTGAGCCGTGTTTTGTTCATCACCACTGCGAACAACACCGACGCGATTCCCGCGCCGCTCCTTGACAGAATGGAAGTGATTGAACTCAGCAGTTATACGCGGCTTGAGAAATTCAACATTGCGAAAAAGCACCTTATTCCTAAACAAATCAAGAAACATGGGTTAGCTGTGTCGCAAATTAAAATCCACCCCACTGCGCTGTATTCGCTGATTGACAGCTACACCAAGGAAGCAGGGGTTCGGCGGCTTGAACGCAAAATCGCGACGCTGTGCCGAAAAGCTGCTAAGGAAATAGTCGAGTTTGGCGGTGTAGGAAGCGGCGACGGAACTACGGAAATCACAGTCAAGTTCACCGAAAGCAATCTGCCGGGCTACTTAGGTGTGAAAAAATACCTTCCGGAAGAAATATCACCTACTGACGAAGTCGGCGTTGTCAATGGTTTAGCGTGGACTTCTGTGGGCGGGGTTCTTATGCCCTTAGAAGTCGCTGTTATGGCGGGGACGGGCAAAATCGAGATTACGGGTTCTCTCGGTGAGGTCATGCAGGAATCAAGCAAAATCGCGGTGAGTTTAGTCCGCACCCTTGCTGCGCGGTATGATGAGTTCGCGCAAGTTCAGGAGTTTTACAAAGACAAAGACCTGCATATTCACGCACCTGAGGGAGCAGTCCCTAAGAACGGGCCTTCTGCGGGAATTGCTATGGTAACGGCGTTGGTGTCGTCGCTTACGGGGATTGCAATTCGGCGAGATGTCGCTATGACAGGCGAAGTTACTCTGCTCGGCAAAGTCTTGGCAATCGGCGGGCTGAAAGAAAAGACGATGGCGGCGTATAAAGCGGGAATCAAGACTGTAATCATCCCGAAAGAGAACGAGGCGGATTTGCAAGAAATCGACGCACTTGTCCGAGAGGCACTCACGTTTGTTCCCGTAGAGCGCATTGAGCGTGTACTCGAACTCGCCCTTGTTTCGCCGCTTAATAGCAAAGAGGAGGATTTTACCGAAAATGGATATTCAAGAGATACCGATAATTCAAGAATTACGCCAAAGCATCGACCAAATCGACAACGAACTGTGCGGGCTGATTAGTCGGCGAATGGAAATAGCAGAGCAAATCGGGAAGCATAAAAAAGCGAAGGGCATTGCCGTTCGCAATCTCGGGCGTGAGGAAGAGGTCATTTCGCGGCTCAGCGGTACCTATCCCGAACTTAGCGGCTGCATTAAACCTATTTATGCAGCACTGTTCGACGCAAGCAGCGAATTACAGGAACAACTTTGCGAACCTCAATAACTGTCAACTGTCAATTGTCAATCGGCGTGTGTAGGCGGCGAAATCCCGGTAGGATATGTTTAGGTCAACGTCGCCGTCGATTCCCGAGACTCGCCCCGAGTCGGTATATTGCCACATATAATAGTTTCCGCCGCCGCGAAGCTCTGTCGTTTGAACGCCCCAATGTGCGACCCAAAGGGCATATGTATCGCGGACTTCGCGGCTCAGGTTCGACTCAAGCCAGGAGCGGAATGAGTAAATCATAGGAAAATACCCCGCTCTCACGACTATTTCGAGAAACGCCTCTGCCATTTCGCTCGGATTATCGCGGTAATAGTCGCGGGGTTCTTCCATGTCAAGGACTACGGGGTAAGTAATGTCGTACTCTTGCGAAACCTCTGCAAGCAATTGCACCAAAAACTGAGCCTCTCGTTTGATTCCCGCAACTGTTCTCGCGTAGCTGTACCAGTAAACGCCGACTTCGATGCCGTTTTCCCGCGCCCGGGCTATGTACTCGAAGAAGCGTTCGTCAACGCGGTCGGGGCGGAGTTCCCCGGCGTTTGTGGTGAACTCTCCCGCGCCGATTCGCAGCATGGAGAACTCTACACCGGCGGCGGCGACTTGTTGCCAATCAATGTCGTTTTGCCAGAAGGAAACGTCAATCCCGCGCTTAAAAGCAAGTGGTTCCCGGGAAATCGCCTTTGCCGTGTACGGGAAGGCTACAGGCTCATATGCAGGAGCAGCCCCGCTAATTCTAAGCGGGGCTGATATTATTGCAAGTGTGAGAATCAGCGAAAAAATTCGCACGCTAAGCTTTGTTGACACTTCCGAACAACTCCATCTTTTCTTTGATTGTCGCTTTAATCGCCAAGTACCCCGGTTCTAAGAGTTTACGCGGGTCGAAGCCTTTGCCCGATTGGTCTTTGCCTTCTTCGATATATTGGCGTGTGGCTTTCTGGAACGCCCATTGGCATTCGGTGTTTACGTTGATTTTCGCAACGCCGAGAGAAATCGCTTTTTGGATTTGCTCTGCGGGAATGCCTGTTCCGCCGTGGAGAACCAACGGAAGGTCGCCGATTTTGCCCTTGATTGCACCGAGAACATCGAAGTTCAGCCCTTCCCAATCAGCGGGGTACGCGCCGTGAATGTTGCCTATTCCCGCCGCAAGCATGGTTATGCCTAAGTCTGCAATCATCTTGCATTCGTCGGGGCAAGCGCATTCGCCTTTACCGATTACTCCGTCTTCCTCGCCGCCGATTGAGCCGACTTCTGCCTCAAGAGACAGCCCCTTAGCCGCGCAGATTTCCGCGAACTTTTTAGTGTTCGCCACGTTGTCTTCAATGGACTCGTGTGAGCCGTCGTACATAATGCTCGAGAATCCTGCGTCGATACAGGCATTCGCCGCGTTTTTTGAGCCGTGGTCTAAGTGCACTGCTACGGGTACTGTGATGTTGAGTTCCACGAGCATTCCTTCTACCATTCCCACGACAGTCTTGAATCCGCCCATGTACTTGCCCGCACCTTCGGTTACTCCGAGAATAATTGGGGAGTTGTTCTCTTGCGCGGTTGTTACTGCCGCTTTTGTCCACTCAAGGTTGTTAATGTTGATTTGCGCCACCGCATATTTGCCCTCGACTGCTTTTTGCAACATCTGAGTTGCCGATACTAATTTCGCCATTGTTATTTTCTCCTTTTTTATATATCGACGCGGTGAAGACACCGCGTCTTGTTTATACGGGCGACCGGGACGGCCGCCCCTACTGTCAATTGTCAACTGCCATCAACTGCTTTTCTGCTTTTTTGCAGGCTTTTTCGTCGGCTTTCTGTCGCCGAGCAATGTTAAGGGGCGCTTCGTTGTAACGCATGCTCATTAGCAGAACATCGAAGCTCTTGTTCAATTCGCGCCTGAGTACAATCTTGACTCGCGCTTTCTTGAACAGCTTCTTGTAATTCGTCGTGCCGTCTTTATTCACGAACTGCGCATATGCTGCTTCCGAGTGGTCGTCCATGGAGTAGAACATCAAGAACCTGAACTGCGGGTCGCCGTAGAGTGCCGTCATGTTCAGCCCCTTGACTTCCCAGCCGAAGTAGTACCACTTACGACGGCATATGTGGGTTTCTCCTGCACTGTCTTGAACTAAGTACACACGCTCACGGGCGGGGAGCGGGGCTATGCCTTTGAGAATGAACGCTTCTTGGCATATTCGCATACTCGGAAAAGTTTCCGCAACGAATTTCGGGAGGCGTTTTTTGATAATAATAGGAAACTCCGGGTCTTTCTTGAAGAGCCACTTATAAGTCGAGTTCATGAAGGGCTTGACGTAAATCTGCTTGAAGTAGCGTTCAAGGCGTTTCATGTACCTAAAGAGCAATGTTGCGATAATCAACCAAGCAATTCCGATGACAATTGCCACCGGGGCAAGGAAAATGCACAGTGCAATGTAAAGTATGATTAAGCCGAATTGCCCTAATCGAACGAAGGGGAACAAAGGCAAAATCAACGCGAAAATGAGGAAAATTGCCGCATCTATTCCCTTGAGGAAGTTTTGAATAATCGCGAAAATTCCTAAGCTTATTGTTGCCGAACCAAATCCGATTGCCGTCATTACAGCGATTTTTATGGTATCGTTACTTGTAGCACTGCTCAGCGAAACAAGGAGTTCCGTGCTTTCGGCGGTGTTGCCGTAAATTGGGTCAAAGCTAAGTAAAACGAGTGTTACCATGCCTAATATCTTTTCGACCGGCTTCAAAAAAGCGATATACGCCGTGTCGGTGGGCGGGAACAATGGCAAAATTATTCGAGCAAGTGCGAGCAAACTCGTCAAAATTGCAAGAACTATGCCCGCCGTCGGTAATGAGGCGGCTCTGTTCACGAAGTTCGAGTCCCCTAAATCAATCCCGTCGCTGTTCTGTAACAGCCCGACGACGGAAAGAACGGCTACCGAAATCGCAGGGTCTGCAGAGATTTGCGAAATTTGCTCAAACCCCGAAAGAACCAACATAGAGTTAAAAACAGCGTTAAGGTCTGTTGAAACGTCGGGAACCCCTCCCATCGTGTTGTACTCTACGGGAGTGGCGTTAGTTGTTGTCAAGATTCGCCCTACGGACGGGCAAAGACCGCCCTCCGGGCTTATCTCTTCTTTAGCGTTCACACGCATCACCACCATACATGACATAACAATGCACAGCAGTAACAGAATTACTGCCGCTTTTTTGATGTTCGCAAGGTTAAATATGTTTTCTTGTTTTCTCATAATGTTTTACGACGTTCATTAGCTAACGCCACCTCTTCGGGGGTACGACAATATTTGCGGACAATGTTAGAGTCTTCGCCGCGAATCACGGTTGTTTCAGAGCCGTATTGTTTTATGCGTTGCGCATAAGGTTTTTTTTTAGCTTTAGATAAGTCATAATTGGCTTTCATAATGTACCTCCGTTAGTAATATACCAATTTTTTCGAACTTACTTGCTTTTCGTGCCGAAAAAATCCTTATTACTTCGGTGTTTTCCCTCTCACAATAACAAACCATAAGCAAATTCGGAATATCACTTTTACCTACGATAACAAAACGCCTTTCGTCTATGGAATGCTCATCGTCATCGTCGTATATGGCGTTCTCATCATCGAAGACGGTTTCCGCCTCTTGAAAAGAAACACCGTGCTTCTTATTGGTTGATTTCGTTTTTATCATCGTCCCAAATAAATCTTTGCTTCTGCATATAAATCATTGTCCTTGTTGTTATTTCAAATCTGCCATGTCTCTATTATACCACATTATTTTTCTTTTTTCAAGAACTTTTGCGAATATTTTTTCGAAAATTTCTTGACGAAGCACTTTATTTCTGTTATAATAGTCAAAGAAGAGCGAACAGCGGGGGCGATTTATTCGCCCTGCAGGCTCGCTTGACCGACAGAGAGGATTGCAAGCACTGATGAAAAACCACAACCACTTAATCGACTTGAACGACTTTCCCGTGAAAACATGGGACAGGATTATTTCCCTCGCTAAGCTGATTATGAAAAGCCCCGGTGTCTATAAAGGGGCTTGTACCGGCAAAATAATGGCGACTTTGTTCTATGAACCCAGCACCCGCACTCAGATGAGCTTCCAGTCTGCTATGCTGCGCCTCGGAGGAGGGATTATCGGCTTCGATAACCCCGAAATGTCCAGCGTGTCTAAAGGTGAGAATCTCCGCGACACAATCAAGACAATCAGCGGCTATTCTGACTTGATTGTTATGCGCCACTATCTCGCGGGGACGGCTCATGAAGCCGCCGAAGTCTCTGACTGCCCTATTATCAATGCAGGGGACGGAACTAATCTCCACCCCACACAGACTCTCACGGATTTGCTGACTTTAGTGCAGGAAAAAGGACGGTTAAGCAATCTTAACATCGGGGTCTGCGGCGATTTGCTCAACGGACGCACG
>WQXP01000085.1 GCA_009784765.1 Oscillospiraceae bacterium
GTGCTTGCAAGACGCACAGTTCGCTCGCAAATAATGCGCATAGCAGTAACATCGAAATGCAAATCACAGGCGTCGCAATACTCGATTTCAAACGCGGCGTATGAGTTTGGTCTTACAATCCAAGTATAGTTCGCTTCGACTGACGGTTCAGTCGCGGAAATGCTCGGTTCTGTTGTTCCCTCCCCTCCGAGAGGGTCTTGCCGTGCGAATACGTGCAGGAGCAGGGCGGCTAATCCTATGCACAGGACTAAACCTGCCGCCATAGGCACAGCGAGCCAAATCGGCGAGCGGCGACGGACGTTCATAGAGGGCGATTCGGGCGAAGTCGCGACAATTGTGATTTCCGCACTGCTTTCGCTGTTATTGAGAGGCGCATCGTCGCCTCTGTCTTCGTTAGCAGTCTCGATGAGTTTGTCTTCAATATCGCCGATTGCCGTTTCGATTACTTCGGCTTGTTGTAATAACTTGTTGTTGTCTTGATTAGTCATATCATAAAACCTTCCTTTTCTAAATAGCTTTTAAGTGCAATCCGCAAGCGGTGCAATGTAACTTTGGCGTTAGACTCGCTCAAATCATAACGCGCCGCGAGAACCTTGACAGAGTCCATAAAGAAATACCGTGCAACAAAAAGCTTAGCGTTTTGTTCGGGGAGCGTTTTGAGCCACTCATTGATTTTGCTTGTGAGCAAATTCGCCTCTGCGGCTTGCTCCGGGTTGCCCATGCCGCTCGGAATACAGTCTTGCAACTCGGACAGGGACAAAGCACGTTGATTGCTCTGTCGCTTCAGGCGTGAGCTGTTGCGAACTGCGTTCAGCGATAAGTTCCGTGCAATCTTGCCTAAGTACGCCGCCAAGTTTTCGGGGCGGTGGGGCGGGATTGAGTTCCACGCCTGCAAGTAGGTATCGTTGACACATTCCTCACTGTCGCGGGAGTCCGCGAGTATATTCCCCGCGATTTTAGTTAAATAGGCATTGTACTTCGCTTGAGTTTCGTTGATTGCGTTCTCCGAGCGCGCTTCGTATAACGCAATAATGTTGCTGTCCGACAAGATTAGCTCACTCCCCTTTTATTTATTTATGCCCTCTCTGCTATATATACACACCGAAAAAGTGCGTCGGTTACAAGTTCTTAAAAATTTCGTGAAAAAGTTATTGACAATTCCGTAGAAGTGTGGTACAATTAGGAATAAGTGTATTTTACCCTACTTAAACAAAGAAAGGGATATAAAAAAATGATTAGATTAGGCAAAGTGTTATCGCAAGGCGAAATCGACGGGCTTTTACAAGAAATGCTTGAAGATAAATCGGTGCTTCCTCTTGATTCAGACGAGGGCGGGGAAACTGCCGCTCCGCGAACCTTCGGCGACCTCGCAGGGTCTGCTGCTGTTGCTGCTACCCCGAGCGTCGGCGTTTCTCACGCCGCGAACAACACGGGGGCGACGGGGCTTGCCGCGTTCAAGGCGAAAATCGCGGCGGCGAAAGCTGCTCAAGCGGGGGAGTCAGGCGAATAACATGGGTATAATGTTTAACAAGGAAGTATAACATAAGTCGTTGATGTAAGGAAACATCAGCGATTTATGTTATTGTGTTTTAAGAACAATATGAAAATATTTGACACACACACGCATTATGACGAACGCAAGTACGGAAAGTCTGCCGATGTGCTTATACAGCGCATTCTTGCGGACAATGTCGCGGGGTTCATGGCAGTCGGGCACAGCGTTTCAGCGAATTTTCGCGCTGTTGAACTTGCGGAGGCTTTTGCGCCTGTATTCGCGAGCGTCGGGATTCACCCGCATTATGCCAAGGAGGGTTTGCCTGCAGATTACCTCACAACACTCGAGGGCTTAGCCGCACATACCAAAGTTGTCGCAATCGGTGAATGCGGGCTTGACTATCACTATGACGGGTATGAGAGGGACACGCAAATCGCGGTTTTTCGCGAGCAATCAGAGCTTGCCGCAAAGCTCAACCTGCCTGTGATTGTGCATTCTCGGGACGCCACTGAAGATACCATGGCGATTTTGAAAGAGTTCAAGCCCCGGGCAGTCATGCACTGCTTTTCCGGGAGCGTTGAAACAATGCGGGAGTTAGTCAAGCTTGGTATTCTCGTGAGTTTCACCGGGGTGTTGACTTTTCCGAATGCGCGGCGTGCAGCCGAAGTCGTGAAAGAAATCCCCCTTGAGTATCTCATGCTCGAGACAGACTGTCCTTATATGGCACCGCAGAAGTTTCGCGGGAAGACCTGCGACAGTTCGATGCTTGGCGAAGTTGCCGAAAAAGTCGCGCAAATCCGCGGAATGGGCGTCGAAGAGGTTGTAACAATTTGTAATAATAACGCGAAAAGATTTTTTGGCATAACATTTTAAGGAGGAAATTCTAACCTACTATGGACATACCTGAACGAAAGCCGTTTCAACGGCTTGTAAACAAAATCACGGGGCGAAAAAAGCAATCTGCCGAGGCGGCGATTTTATCAATGGTTGACGCGGCAGAGGAAAGCGGCGTTCTTGAGGAAACAGGGGCAGAAATCATTTCGAAGGTGTTCGAATGGAGCGAACTCACTGCCTCAGACATTATGACGCACCGCGTCAACGTCGTGGGAATCAAGGAAGGGACTCCTCTTGACAAAATCGTCTACACGGCATTGGAAGAGGGTTTTTCGCGAATGCCCGTCTACCGCGAGAACCTTGACGACATTATCGGCATAATAATAGTAAAAGACCTGTTGAGTTGGGTGGGCAAGTCCGACTTGTCGGAGTTCAAGCTCGAGGGGATTTTGCGCAAGGTTGTGATGATACCCGAGTCTGCTTCTTGTGTGGGGCTTTTTAAGCTGCTCAAGGAGAAGAAAGCGGGAATGGCAGTCGTAGTTGATGAATACGGCGGAACAGCGGGAATCGCCACTATGGAAGACTTGGTGGAAGAAATTATGGGCAGTATTCAAGATGAATATGACGGAGATGAGGACGATTCCGAACTGCAAATCAAGAAAATCACCGATAAAAAAGACGGCGACAAAGCGGGTGATGTAGTCAAGTATCAAATCGACGGCGAAGCGGACCCCGAGGAAGTCCTTGAGCTTTTCGGGTATGAGCTTCCTGACTCTCACGAGTATGAAACAATCGCGGGATTAGTAACCGACTTGCTCGGATATATTCCCGAAGAGGTGGTGGAAGGGCAAGCACCGCCCTACGCCGATTATAAAGACGTGCGGTTCATTGCCGCGCAAGTTGAAGATAACTGTATCAGCAAAGTTATAGCGTTTCGGCGCGAAAAGGAGTGTGTAACGAGTGAAAAAGCTGCCAAATAAGAAAGACCCGGACGAGAACTTCAAAAAGCTGCAAAAGCGCAATTTTTTAATAATGATTGTGTCGTTATTACTAATTGTCTTTTTCGTGCTAATCTATCCTCTTCTTACAGGAGCGTAACATTATGTTCAGACAAATTCGCGAAGATATAGATGCGGTTATGGAGCGGGACGCGGCAGTCAAAAGCCGCTTGGAGGTTCTTTTGCTCTATCCCGGCTTCAAAGCAGTGAGGGCTTATCGACGGGCCCATAAGTGGCATAAGCGCGGGTGGTTCTTCTTTGCACGCTGGATTTCCCAGAACTCCGCCCGTAAGACCGGCATTGAAATTCACCCGGGGGCAGTTATAGGGCGCAAGCTTTTCATCGACCACGGAAGCGGTGTAGTCATCGGGGAAACTGCTGTTATAGGCGATAACTGCACCCTCTACCAAGGCGTTACACTCGGAGGGACAGGCAAGGATTCGGGCAAGCGGCACCCCACACTCGGGAACAATGTCATGGTGGGGTCGGGGGCGAAAGTTCTCGGGCCGTTCACGGTAGGTGATAACAGCAAAATCGCCGCGAATGCCGTTGTTCTCAGCGAAGTTCCCCCCAATTCCACCGCTGTGGGAATCCCCGCGAGAGTAGTCATGCGCGATGGGGTTCGCTTGGAAGCAGACTTAAATCAAATCGACATTCCCGACCCTGTATTAGCGCAAATTAACGCATTGCAGGAGGAAGTGGAGAGGTTATCAAAACTAATAGAGGGAAAAACATGAAAATCTATAACACACTCACACGAGAGAAGCAAGGCTTCACCCCTGTTCGCGCAGACCGCGTCAGCGTGTATGCTTGCGGCCCGACGGTGTATAACAAAATCCATATAGGGAATGCGCGGGCAATCTGCGTGTTTGACACTATGCGGAAATACCTTAAATATCGGGGAAACGAAGTCTTATTCGTGCAGAACTTCACCGACGTTGATGACCGTATAATCCGCCTTGCCAATGAACACGGAGTAACAGCGAAGGAGTATTCCGAGGCTATGATTGCCGAATATTTCACCGACGCCCGCGGATTAAACGTGGCAGACGCGGATATTCACCCGAAAGTTACCGAAAACATCGGCATAATCGTTGACATAATCCAAACTCTGCTTGACAAAGGCTACGCCTATGAATCGCAGGGGGACGTGTATTTCGCCACCGAAAAGTTCGCAGATTATGGGAAATTGTCCCGCAATTCACTCGAGGATTTGCGCGAAGGGGCGAGTAATCGGCTTGACGAAGAGTCTGACAAAAAGCGCAGCCCCTTAGACTTTGCGCTGTGGAAAGCCGCAAAGCCTGAAGAAGGCTGTTGCTGGGAGTCGCCTTTCGGGCAAGGCAGACCCGGCTGGCATATCGAATGTTCGGCAATGAGCCGCCATTATATTGGCGACACCATTGACATTCACGGCGGCGGCGCGGATTTGATTTTCCCGCATCACGAGAACGAAATCGCCCAATCTCAGGCGGCGACGGGAGTTCCGTTAGCGCAGTTCTGGGTGCATAACGGAATGCTCAACATCGACAGCGTTAAAATGAGCAAGTCAAAAGGCAACTTCTTTTTAGTCCGCGATTTAGCCGAGCAATTCGGGTATGAGCCGTTGCGATTCATGCTTCTTGCGGCGCATTACCGCAGCCAAATGAACTACACGGCAGAGGTAATCGAAAGCGCGGTTCGCTCTGTACAGCGGTTGCGGGATTGTCGGCGAACCTGCCCGCAGACAGCTCCGAGGGAGCAAGATAAAGCAACCATTGACAAATATCGCGCCGATTTTATCGCAGCTATGGACGATGATTTTAATACTGCTAATGGGATAGCGGTATTGTTCGAGCTTGTCCGCGAAATCAACCGCGGGCTTCCCGCCGCAGAGCTGTTCGACGAAATCAACGGCGTTCTCGGGCTTTTGTATGAGGAGGCAGGGGCAGTTCCGCAAGAGGTTTTAGACTTAGTCGAACAGCGCAAAGCCGCAAAAGCAGAAAAAGACTACGCCACAGCAGACGCGCTTCGGGCGCAGGTCGCGGAGTTAGGATACGTGATTGAAGAAACTCGGCAAGGGGTTAATATCAAGAAAGCATAAGAAGGGATAAGCCCGTCCGACGGGCGAATCTTGACAGCCAAAAAAAGCATAAAAATATGCCCCCTGCTGTAGTAAGGGGGCATAAACTTTGCTGTTAATGCTAATCCGCGAAGGGAGAGCCGTCAGCAGGCCCGAGTTTGTCAGTAGCAATGAGGATTATGTCAATAAGCCACCAAATGCCGAGACCGCCGCAAGTAAGTAATTTCAGAACCCCCATTCCGGTATGCCCGAGATAGAAGCGGTCAACACCAAATTCGCCCACGAAAATCGAGAGCAGAAGCGCACACATTTTGCTTTTCATAACAGTTTTCACCACCTTTCGGGTTATATTGTCGCTCAGTTTTGAAATGCTTCGCATTTCAATCGGCAAGCTACGCTTGCCGGCGTGCCGTAGGCACGCAAAAAC
>WQXP01000086.1 GCA_009784765.1 Oscillospiraceae bacterium
ACGCACGGTGCATTCCTTAGTGAAAGCCGTGTCGCAGTATAAAGACAATCGCTTCACTTTCATTTCAACCCCGGAGCTGTCCATGCCCGCAGAATTGCTCGAAGCGGATAACATAATTTCAACTACTGCCGCCTCTCTTGAATCCGCACTTCCGGAGCTTGACGTGCTGTACATGACACGCATTCAGGAAGAACGGTTCGCGAACCCTGAGGAATATCAGGCTCAGCGCGGCGCGTTTATGCTGAATGGGGCAAAACTCAAACTCGGTAAGCCGGATATGATTGTTATGCACCCCCTTCCCAGGGTAGACGAAATAGACAGCGAAGTTGACTGTGACCCCCGTGCGGTTTATTTCAAGCAAGCCAACTACGGAATGTATGTTCGTATGGCTCTGATTTTGACATTGTTAGGCGAAAACATATGAAAACACATATGATAATCGCGATTGACGGGCCCAGCGGGGCGGGGAAGACCACCTATGCAAAACAACTCGCCCATGAATTGGGAGAGCCGCATAACGCCGCAATACTCCACATAGATGATTATTATGACTGCTCTGCGGGGCGGCTCAAGACCGAAGCAGTCGTGGCGGCTTTTCACGCACTGAAATCTCAGGGTAAACCCGTCATAGTCGAGGGTGTTTATTCGCTGACTTTCGGCTTTCCTTATGACAGGAAAATCTTTATGACAGTCCGCCCCGAAGAGCAGCTCAAGCGAATAAAAGCGCGAAGCCCCGATTTATACGACAAGTATGTGAGTAAGTGGATTCCCGCAGAGAACAAGTATTTTCAGGAAGGGCAAATCGCGGCTAAATGCGATTTGGTAATCAGCAATGACTAACACGATTAAATTCGAAACAAAGAACCTCACGATCGCGGGGGTTTGTCTTGCGCTGTGTATGGCTCTGCCTTTGTTGACGGGGCAGTTGCAGGAGTTTGGCATGGCACTCGCGCCTATGCACATACCTGTGCTTCTTTGCGGGCTTCTTGCGGGGGGCAAAAACGCCGCCTTAATCGGCTTTATCGCACCGCTTCTGCGCTTTATGCTTTTCGGAATGCCGCCTATGCCCATGGGGGTCGCTATGGCTTTCGAGCTTGCGGTATACGGAGCGGCCGCGGGGGTGCTGTACTGCTTGCTTTCTAAGAATGCCACCCCTAAGGGCAAAGCAGTGTGCCTTTACATATCGCTGATTACGGCGATGTTCGCAGGGCGTGTCGTCTGGGGGCTTGTAATGTGGCAAATCCTCGAAATGTTTACGTGGGACGCATTCGTCGCTGGGGCGTTCATAAATGCCGTTCCGGGGATTGTTTTGCATATAATCATCATTCCGCCGATTGTTATAGCAGTCGAGCGGCTCAGCCAAAGGAGTGAAAGGGCATGAAAGAGACCATGAAGCAGGCTATGCAGGGAATAAGAGACACGAAAGACTTAAAATACCTCAAGACATTTCTGACAGTCGGGGCGTTAATTATTTTAGCTAAAATCGTATTTGATTTTGACGCATTTCGCGGCACCTTTGACTTTTTCTTGGGGCTTATTCAGCCGTTCCTCTTCGGCTTTATCGCGGCATACTGTATCAATATCCCCGTTACGTGGTTAGAAAAAGCCATAGGAAAGTTCGCTGACAAGCGGGCGGCAGAGAACGAGAAGCTCAAGGCTATGCTGAACGCGAAGTCTAAAAGCAAGAGTAAATCTAACATCAAGAAGGCTGACGCGCTTGTCGCAAAGCCGACTTTGCTTCATAAGCTTGCGCGACCAATCAGTATTGTCGTAACTCTCGCCCTTCTCGGCGGATTGATTGCATTCGGGCTTATGACGATTGTTCCTATGCTGTACAGCAACGTGCGGCAGTTGATTGAAGAAATCCCGGGGTATGTGGAAGCGGGAATCGCGGCAATTCACACTATTCCTCTTATTGAGGAACTCGGCATCGAAGAAATGATTGCAAACCTCAGCATAGAAGATATTTGGGAATACGTTCCTACCATGGATTTAGCGGGAATGGCGGCAGGTTTGTTCTCCGGCGTGTTCACGGCTTTTTTGACAATCGTATCTACTTTGTATTTTTTGGCAGAGTACAGCAAAGTTAAAGATTTCGTGAAGCGGCTCATTCGCGCACATTCGCCTAAGCGGCAGAAGCCTGTTCTCAAGTATATCAGGCTTATTGACTTCAGTTTCCGCAAGTTTATCAGCTGCCAGTTTATCGACTCTTTAGTACTCGCGACAATCACCATGATTGCTTTTACTATTCAAGGTTCGCCATACGCGGTAACTCTCGCGCTGATGCTCGGAGTGCTGAATGTAATCCCGTATTTCGGCTCAATCGTGGGAACTGCTGTTGCGGTATTCATCATCTGGGCGACTGACGGCTTCCACATGGCTCTGATTATGGCGATTGTGCTTTTCGCGATTCAGCAGTTTGACGGAAACTATATCAACCCGAAAATCATGGGAACGTCTTTCAAAATCAGCCCCGTGTTAGTTATAATCGCGATTACCGTGGGCGGCTCTATAGGCGGGGTTCTCGGAATGATTTTCGCAATCCCTGTCGCGAATGTCCTCAAGAATGTCCTTGAGGAGTATATTCAAAGCAAAGAAGCCCTGCGAAAGAGCTTGGGAGAAGACGCTCAAGGCGAAACGGGGGGAACCCTTTCAGAAGAAAACAAAGGAGATGCAACAGCATGAACACCAACAAATACACGCGGCAGTATTTCTTGCCGCCGCAAATCGAAAAGTATAACAACTGGACAAGCCGTACTCACGTTGACAAAGCACCTGTGTGGTGCAGTGTTGACTTGCGCGACGGGAATCAGTCTTTAGTAGTCCCTATGACATTAGCGCAAAAGCTTGAGTTTTTCGCGCTGTTATGCAAAATCGGGTTTAAGGAAATCGAAGTCGGCTTTCCTGCAGCTTCCGACACGGAGTATGAGTTCTGCCGCGCTTTAATCGAAGGCAACCTTATTCCCGACGATGTTTCGATTCAGGTTCTGACACAATCCCGGGAGCATATTATCCGCAGAACTTTCGAGGCTATTCGCGGTGCGAAAAACGCCGTGGTGCATTTCTATAACTCCACATCGCAGGTTCAGCGGGAGCAGGTGTTCCGCAAGTCTAAAGAAGAAATCATCGACATTGCTGTCGAGGGCGCGTTGCTTGTAAAACTCTTGGCTGATGAGTTTGAGGGGAGCTATCGTTATGAGTATTCCCCGGAGAGCTTCACGGGGACAGAGCTTGAGTTCGCCCTTGAAATCTGTAATGCTGTAATCGACATAATCGAGCCTATGCCTGATAATAAGCTGATTATCAACCTTCCTGCCACTGTGGAGGTGTCGATGCCTCACGTATTCGCGAGCCAAGTGGAGTATATGTGTGCTAACTTACGAAATCGTGAAAATGTAATTGTGTCGCTTCACACTCACAATGACAGAGCCTGTGCAGTAGCGGCGGCGGAACTCGGGTTGCTTGCGGGGGCAGACAGAGTAGAGGGGACTCTCTACGGCAACGGCGAACGCACAGGGAATGCGGATTTAATCGCACTCGCGCTGAATATGTACTCACAGGGGATTGACCCGGGGCTGAACTTCTCGAACATTCCGCGCTTGACTGAGGCTTATGAGCGGCTCACGGGAATGGAAGTGCACCAGCGGCATCCTTATTGCGGTGAATTGGTATTCGCGGCATTCTCGGGCTCTCATCAAGACGCCATTGCTAAAGGCATGAGTTTCCGCGAAGGCGAACTGCGGGGCGGCAACGGCAACTTCTTGGAATGTGCCTTATCTGCCAATCGACCCTATGGACTTGGGGCGGATTTATGAAAGCGATGTTATTCGCATTAACTCTCAGAGCGGTAAGGGCGGCATAGGTTATGTTCTCGAGCGTCTCGGAATCAATCTGCCGCTTAAAATGCGCGAAAGCGTCGGGTACGCAATTAAAGGCGTTTCGGACAAAGCGGACAAGGAACTCACCCCTGATGAAGTGTATGACGCTTTTATCGCAGAGTTCGTCAACGCGGAAACGCGCCTTGAGGCGGTTAAGTCTAACTATAACAAGGAAACGGGCAAGACTGTCGCGGCTATTCGGCACTGCAAGTCTACCCGTGAGATTACCGGGCAGGGGAACGGTCAGCTTGACGCACTCAGCGACGCACTCCAGCGGGAGTTCGGCGTGAAGTTCGATATTAGCGACTTCGCACAGCACGCAATGGAAGTCGGCTCGGGTTCTAAGGCTATGTCTTACGTGCAAATCACAGACTCGGCGGGCAAAAGCTGTTGGGGGGCGGGGCTTCACACAGACATCGGTAAATCAGCGCGGGCGGCTCTGATTAGTGCGATTAACAGGAGCGGGATTATATGAATGAGCAAAACTTACGCAGTGAAGCGGGTTCTTTGGTGACACCTTTTGGTGATTTGATTAGCGGCGGCTCCGGCGAAGTTAAGGCTTTTGTGCTGTTCGACACGCTCAAGGGGTTAGTCGAAGCACCGGGAGTCGCGGGCAACGAAAACACGGCTGCGGCAGCCGCCCTTGAAATGCTTCGGGAATATGCACCGGACGCGGCACTCGACCGCCACGGCTCTGTGGTTGGTATAATCGGCGATGACGAGAATAAGCCTTTGTTGCTCTTAGATGCCCATATCGACCAAATCGGGTTGATTATTACTCACATTAACGAGCAGGGCTTCCTCAAAGCTGAACCTTGCGGCGGTATTGACCGCCGCGTGCTTGCGGGGCAGCGGGTGAGTATTCATGGAGGAGAGTGCCGCAAGGAAGCCGCAACGGTCTGTACTTTACCGCCTCATGTGCTTAGCGGCAAGAACGCCGACAAGGCTATGAAAGCAGACTCGATTTGGCTTGACGCGGGCTTTGCGAACAAAGACGCGGCTCTCGAGAGTGTTGCTCTCGGAGACTTTGCGACAATCGACGGAGAACTCACACAACTCACACGACTCTGTGATAAAACCGTTACCTCTTCTGCACTTGACGACAGGGCAGGGGTCTGCGCGATTTTGTACGCTCTGCACTTGCTTGAACGCAGTACTAAAGGCGACTTCAATCAGCTTCCGTGGCGTATCGCCGTGTCTTTCTCGGTTCAGGAGGAACTCGGGTGCCGCGGTGCGGGGGTTGTCGCTTATAATACCGAACCAGACTGTGCGATAATCGTAGATGTCAGCTTTGCGGCGAGCGGCAATCTTGCGGCGCGTGAGGGCAAAGTCGGCGAACTCGGAAAGGGTGCTATGCTCGGGTATGCCCCTGCCCTTAATCGCACGATGTTCGAAATGCTCAAGAACACGGCGATTGACTGCAATCTGCCTTATCAGTCAGAGATTATGAACGGTGATACGGGGGGAACAAACGCCGACACTGTCAGTGTTGCCAAAGGAGGAGTGAAGACTGCTCTTGTTTCGATTCCTCTGCGGTATATGCACACCCCTGTCGAGGTGGCGGATTTGGGCGATATAGAATCGGCAGGTATGTTAATTGCCCGCTTTATCGAGGGCGGCATTGAGGGGGGAGTAATATGACAGAACTGTTCAAAACTTTGCAGGAGTTATGCGAACTCAGCGGTGTGAGCGGCGACGAAAACGCTGTTGCCGAATATATCACAGGCAGCATTAACCCGGAAATGGCGGTGATTCGCCGCGATAATCTCGGAAATGTTCTTGTTTTCAAAAAAGGCAAGCAAGATGCCCCCAAGCGCGTCATGTTCACGGCGCATATGGACGAAGTCGGATTTATTATCAACTCAATCACTA
>WQXP01000087.1 GCA_009784765.1 Oscillospiraceae bacterium
GTTTTGCTTTCGCTTCGGCAAGCTATTCCGCTGCGGACGGGCAAAGCCCGCCCTGCGCGGAAATCGCTCTTGTTTTGCTTCGGGACGACAGGACTCGAACCTGCGGCATCCAGTTCCCAAAACTGGCACTCTACCAAACTGAGCTACGTCCCGATTGATATACAATAAAACAACTTTATTGATTATACTACATTATATTCCTTTTGTCAAGGCTTTTTGCAAAAATATTTTAATTTCTATAAACCCTTGACAAAATATAGATTCCATGGTATAATTTTTACTATGTATTGTGCGTAGGAGGAAATAATGAAAGACTTTAGCGCGAAGTTCGCCCTGCTGTTGCAGGAATACCCTGACGCAATCACTGACCGCGCAAAACTCGCGGGGCTTCTGCGCGATTTTTTCCCGCGGGAAACACGGCAAGTCCGCTTGCTCACAAACCTGCATAAACTCTCGATTGAACG
This sequence comes from Oscillospiraceae bacterium, assembly GCA_009784765.1. Classification (GTDB taxonomy): domain Bacteria; phylum Bacillota; class Clostridia; order Oscillospirales; family Ruminococcaceae; genus Ruminiclostridium_E. Next base: position 465 of record WQXP01000087.1, read on the forward strand.
GGAAATTGCCAAAGACGAAACGACGCTTTTAGACGACAAGTTCGCCTTGCGTTTCGTGAAACGCTTAGTGGAAGAATACGGAATCGACGAAGGCAACGCACTCTGGGGGGTGCAGATGTGGTGCTTAGCTTACGGCGAGGCGATTCTCGGGAAGCAGTGCAGTATCAACCTTGCAGAGGAGTCTTTGGGCGTTTTCGCTGTTGCAGGAAATGACGCATTCGCGCGGGTGATTGATATTCCCGGCGGCAGTATTCGCGGAGTAATCGAGACACCGCGCTGTAACCACAAGTATGCGAATGTTTATGCGGTTGTGTACAATTATGTTATGCGAAACCGCCGCACACCACAACTGTTTCGCGACATGAAAACACCTTTCAAACTCGAGTATGAGAGCGTGTTTCGCCTCATAGCGATTGTTTTACAGCTAATCAAGAACAACTATATTCCCGACCGCGATATTAACCCGCGTTATGACGGCGATGTGGCGGAGTTACGATGTGCGTTGATGATTCTCAATGACTATGCCGCGTTGGTGAGCCGCTTGATTGGTCTGCCGCCCTGCCCTGCTCTGCGAATTACGAGTACAGCGAAAGCCATTACTATTTCACTTCACAAGAAGGCGGGGATATATGTCGAGAACTGTGAAAATGCGGACAGGGGCAACTACAGCCCCTGGCTCGGGCAAAGAATTAACTATCAGCTTACAAGCGCGAATTTGAAAGACTTGCAGTACGTTCTCGAAGACAGCACGGAGTTCGCTCCTTTTCGCGAGGGGCAGTTCGAGATTTTGCGAAAGCTGCTCTCTTCGAACGAATGTGCGATTATTGCTCTGCCGACGGGAAACAGATTTCTGCTCGATGTGGCGCAGTCGCTCCAACCGGTCGCGGCGGATTACCTCATTCTCGACGACGCACACTGCATGACTAACCCTGCATTGCCCATGACCTTCGAGAAAATCGGGGGTGCGGCGGCGGTGCTTCCACTTGAAACACTCAAAGCTTTTAAGCCATGGGAAACAGCAAGCGAATACTCCTACACATTCGATTTGCTCAGCTTTTTATCGAAGTTGCGCAGTTCGGGTTCTTTGGAAGAAAGCCAAACCAAGCGAATAGTTGCTAAAACCACTAAGAAAGACTTCATGAGCCTTGTGGACACTGTCGCGAAAGTCTACGGGCTTTGCACGAATGAGGCACGCTTTAAGCTCCACGACAAGTTAGCAGGGGAATTAACAGCGTGCGGGCTGTCTTACATGATGTTTTTTGACTTGATTTACCTCACAAACAAGAAAGACTTGATTTACTACGGCGTTGTAGCAAGCAAAATAAACAAACACTTAGAGGAGATAGGAGCCAAGCGAGCAGGGTTTCCCTGCTGCGCGGAGGTCACCGAGGCGTAGCCGAAGGACGACCGGAGTTAAAGATATGTATGCTAATATAGAACAATTAGAGAAAGAAGTCGCCGCTTTTGCCGCGAACTTATCTTCCACGAACGAACTGACGCAGATGATGCAGTTGATTGCGACTTCTGTGGCGAAACAATGCGCAGACGTTCAGGCACAGAACACAGCGTTAGCGAAACAGCTCCTCAAGCTTGAAGAAGCGGCGGCGAATGCCCCTGCGGCAATCAGAGCCGATTATCAGAAGCTTTCGGCGAACTTCTCGGAGAACTTCGCACAAGGAAAAGCCGCTTATGATTCTTATATCAAAGCGTTGGAAGAATCTGTGGCGAAAGTCGCGGATATTCCTGAAAGGCTTGAGGCGAAGATAGACGAGAACGCTCAAGAACTTGAGCAGGCGATTTTAGCTAAGCTGACGCAGTTGCAAACACCTCTCGAAAAACTCGAGAAACTCGGGCAACTCGGGCAAATTTTCGAAAGCTGTGATGAAATCAAAACAACTTTAGCGCAAGAAACTCGGACTCGTCGGGAGGAGCTTGAGAACGCTCGCGGAGAAATCGAGAATGCGCAGGGTTCGATTGAACAGTGGCAGCGGGACATTGAAAAGCACAGGCAAGAGAGTGAGTGCTGGCAAGTCGCTGAGGCGGACAAACGCGCCGCTCAGCTCACACAGTTGAGCCAAAGCATTCATGCGAACGCGGTGAAGCTTGATGCTATAGCCGCCGCTGTGGAACGGCTTGATATGGTGGAGGAAACCCCTGAAAAGCCGTCGATAAAACCGCTGATTCCTGTATATATAGGAATAGGGATTGCAGTTGTATTACTAATCTTGCAAATCATAGGGGTGGTGTTATGAGCCTGTTAGAAGACGGCGTTTTTCTGTGCGGAGTAAGCGGCAAACGCTATGAAGTGATGAAAAAACTCGGAGCGGGTGGGCAAGGGGAAGTCTATGAAATTGAGTGCGACGGGCATTCTTACGCACTCAAGTGGTATTTCCCGAAGTTTTCGACAGACAAGCAGGAGGCTTTAATCGAGAATTTAGTGCGGCGCGGCTCGCCCGACAGCGCGTTTCTGTGGCCTGAAGACATGGTCTACAGCGACACCGAGTCATTCGGGTATGTGATGGCACTGCGTCCGAAACATTACAAGAGCATATCCGACCTCATGCGCAGAAGAGCCGAACCGACCTTCGCGGTGCTGACGAAAGCCGCTTATAATCTTGTTGCGGGGTATGAAAAGCTTCACGCGATGGGGTTTGCATACGGAGATATTTCTTTCGGGAACTTGTTTTTCGACCCTGACACCGGGGAAGTTCTCATCTGCGATAACGACAATGTCTGTGCGCCGAATGCGGCTAATCCTATGTCTGTGTTTGGAACTCCGCGATTTATGGCGCCGGAAATAGTCGTAGGGAAAGCGACACCGTCGCGTAATACAGACTTGTATTCCCTTGCGATTCTGTTATTTAATATGCTGCTGCTTCATCACCCCCTTGAGGGCAAGCGTGAGAGCGATACAGAGTGTATGGACGTTCATGCAATGTACAAGCTGTACGGAAGCGAAGCGGTGTTCATTTTCGACCCCGACAGTGAGGTTAATCGCCCTGTTGCGGGAGTTCATGACAACGCCTTGATTTACTGGCGGCTCTATCCCGAATATGTGAGGGAGCTGTTCACGAAATCATTCACGACGGGCTTGCGTGAGCCTGCGCGGCGCATTACAGAAACTCAGTGGAAAGCGGCACTTGCACGATTGGCAGAGGGGATTACCCGGTGTTCCTGCGGCGCGGAAATCTTACAAAAATCAGAACCCTGCTGGTCTTGCCATGAACAATTGACAGTTGACAATGTACAGTTGACAGTTGTTGCGCACCCTGATAATCTTGAAATGCTCGGGCTTCGTAACGACTCAAGCCAAACATGGACTTATATCAGAGCGGACGGAACGCAGATTCCCGTGCCGCCGGGCAAAACAGCGGCGATTGCCGTCGGTGCCCGAATAGAATTTGCCAATACAGGAGGAATACAAACATGACTGACTTAAAAGAGTTAAAACGCCCCGGGGGCGAATTAGCTTCACGACCGCTCCACTTTATCTGGATGGTTGACTGTTCGGGTTCTATGCTCGACGACAAAATAGGGACTGTGAACTACGCGATTCAAGCGACAATCCCCGAAATGCTTGATGCGGCAACTAACAATCCTTTCGCGAAACTTTTAGTGAGGACGCTGAGTTTCTCAAGCGGCGCGCAGTGGGTAACACCCGCGCCTGTGAGCATTGAAGACTTCGTGTGGAGCGATTTGTCCGCAGACGGTGTTACAGATATGGGGCACGCCCTCAAGCTGCTTCGTGCCGCCCTTGATATTCCGCCTATGAGCGACAGGGCTTTGCCGCCTGTCATAGTTCTTTTGTCGGACGGTCGCCCTACCGACGACTATAAGCCCGAGCTTGAGAAGCTCCTCGCTATGCCTTGGGGAAAAAAAGCCGTCCGAATCGCAATTGCAATCGGGCAGGACGCAGACTTGAATGTGTTAGAAGAGTTCACGGGGAAAAGCGAGCTTGTTCTTGAGGCGATGAACCGCGACGCTCTTGTAAAGATGATTAAGTGGGCTTCCACAGCCGCGTCGATGGTGTCTGCCCCTGCAGTCGCCGGGAGCGACTCACCGGTTACGACCCTTGATATGGAAGCAGTCAAGAATCTCAGTGCCGCCCGCAGCATCGGAAGTACCTCTACAGCCGACGTATGGTAAGCATAATCAGTGCGAGTGTCTGCGGAGCGGCTCACAAGCTCAAAGGGCAAGAGTGTCAAGACAGTTTCGCGGCAGAGCAATTCGGCGATGTTACGCTCATAGCCGTCGCCGACGGACACGGGAGCGAGTCTTGCCCTCACAGCAGAGCCGGGGCGGATTTGGCAGTTGAGGTCTTTGTGCGAGTCATGCGTAAGTATTTCGCCCTTTACAGCCGCGAACCTGACACTCTGCGCGATTATTTGCAGCGGGAGGGAAGCCGCGCAGTTGCAAGAGCAATCGAACACGACTGGAAACAGCGTGTTTCACAGAAAAGCAGCGACATTGCCGCCTACGGAACGACACTACTCGGGCTTGTTCTGACACCGATGTTCTATTTCGCATATCGCTTAGGCGACGGCGATTTGATTGAAGTTTCGCAGAACAGCTCACAGGAAATCGTGAGGGGAAACAAACAGCTCGGAGTCGCGACTTATTCGCTCTGCCACCCGAATGCTTCAGACTATGTTCTGACGAAAGTCGGCGAAAGCAAAGCGAACACCGCTTATATAGTCGCGACTGACGGGTTCGCGAACAGCTATCCCGACGAAGACGGCTTCAACCGCACCTGCCTTGATTACTGCGCCGCAATTCGCGAACACGGCGCAAACACAGTAAACGCGAATCTGCCCGACTGGCTTGAGGAAACGAGCCGAGAGGGGAGCGGAGACGATATTACTGTGATTATTGCCAATCTGTAAGGAATTTTCGTAAATGAAAAAACAAACACAACCTAAATCGAAAGCCCCTCAAGTTCACATAGAAGGTGCGGGGGAAGTCAACGAAAAGAACATAGTCGAGACTCTCGAAGAGAACTATATGCCCTACGCTATGAGCGTGATTGTTTCCCGCGCCCTCCCGGAGATTGACGGGTTCAAGCCGTCGCACAGAAAGCTTCTGTACACCATGTACAAGATGGGGCTGTTGACAGGGGCGAGAACGAAGTCTGCGAACATTGTCGGGCAGACTATGCGGCTGAATCCTCACGGGGACATGGCGATTTATGAAACAATGGTGCGAATGGCGCGTGGAAACGAGTCGCTCTTGCACCCTTATGTTGACTCTAAGGGGAA
>WQXP01000088.1 GCA_009784765.1 Oscillospiraceae bacterium
ACACAATGCACCGAACAATAGTCGAACTCAATCCCCTGCCCTATACGAATCGGCCCACTACCGAACACAATGATTTTTTTCTTTTCTAATGGGACTCCGCCCCAAACCCCCTCACCTGCGGCGGGAGACCCGCCTTGGTTCGCTAAAGTGTTTATACAGCAATATATTCGCCGGTTGTTTGAACGCTTGCTATGTCTAACGTGTAGTCGCGGTTTAGGCTTAACCCTGCTTTTGCTAACCTGTCCGCTGTGTTGCGGTATGCCGTTTGTACTGTGTTGTTCTCCCTTGACAGATGCGCTAACATAATTCGTGTTGTTCCGCTCTGTGCGAGGCTGAGTATGTAGTCGGCACTGTCGCCGTTAGACAGATGCCCGACATCGGACTTAATCCGCTCTTTAACCACGCCCGGATACCGTGTGTTATTTCGTAACATAATCGGGTCATAGTTACTTTCGACGAAAACAACATCCGCACCGAGAGTCGCTCCTTCAACTTCAGGAGTTATCGTCCCCAAGTCTGTCATGTAAGCGATTTTAGTCTCGCCGTACTTAATCACATAACCGACACTCCACAGCGCATCATGAGACGTATTAAAAGTCATGATTTCGCAGCCGAGGACTTGTTTAGACTGCGCAGACCATACATCTGCCCCCATATAAATCGGCACATCGGGGTTGTTTTTCGCGAAAACACGAAGCCCGCTGATATGGTCGCCGTGTTCATGAGTAATCAACACAGCTTTCACTGCCGAAACATCTGTCCCTATTCGCGCCAAGTTCTCGCGCAGTGCCTTGTAACTGCAGCCAATGTCAATCAGAAATCCACTGTCGCGCTGACCGATAAAAGTGGAGTTCGCAGAACTCGAGCTGCAAAGTGGTGCTATTATCATGTTTAGCCTCCTCCTCCTTACTTCAGCCGACCCGCGCCATAACTTCCACGTCCGGGAACTTGCGTTTGACTATATCCGCGCCTAACGCCTTGAGTTTCAAGTCCATATCCTCATAACCCCGTTCGATATGGCGGATTTCTTCGACTTGCGTAGTACCCGACGCACTCAAGCCCGCAATCATGAGAGCCGCGCCTGCCCGCAAGTCCGCCGCTTTGACTTGTGCCCCCGTGAGGCGTTCCACACCCTCAATCACAGCGACTTTTCCGTCAACAGATATGTCCGCCCCCATTCTGCGAAGTTCTTCCACATAGCGGAAGCGGTTGTCAAAGATTCCCTCAGTGAGAATGCTCGTGCCTTTCGCTAAAACCAACAACGCCGCGAACTGTGGCTGCATATCCGTGGGAAACCCCGGGTGAGGCATAGTTTTAATGTTTGTGCGTTCATACTCCGTTGCGCCTATTACGCGAACGCATTCATCACTTTCAACCACCTGCGCCCCGACTTTGCGGAGTTTCGATGAAATCGGCTCAAGATGTTTAGGGATAATCCCTTTGATAATCACATCGCCTTTAGTGGCGGCGGCGGCTACCATATAAGTCCCTGCTTCGATTTGGTCGGGAATAATCGTATAATTCGTTTCGCACATGGATTTAACTCCGCGAATTTTGATTACATCAGTTCCCGCACCCATAATATCCGCGCCCATAGAGTTGAGGAAATTCGCGAGGTCAACGATATGCGGTTCTTTTGCGGCATTCTCGAGTATAGTAAGCCCCTGTGCTTTCACAGAAGCAAGCATAGCGTTAATCGTCGCCCCGACAGTAACCTTATCGAAATACACCTGCGTTCCCACAAGGCTGCTTGCGGAAATTTCCACCATTCCGTGTTCGATGACAGACTCTGCCCCCAACGACTTAAAGCACTTGATATGCTGGTCAATGGGGCGGTCGCCTAAATCGCATCCGCCGGGCATAGAAACTTTCGCGTGGTTGAATTTAGCCAAAAGCGCGCCTAAAAAGTAATACGACGCACGAATATGACGCGCCAACTCATAAGGAATCGGCACGTTACGGATTCTGCGTGCATCTATTCTGACGGCAGATTTGTTCAATAATCGAATATCCGCGCCTAAATGCGCGAGGATTTTCAAGTCAATCGTAACATCTTTAATTTGCGGAACATTTTCAATCACGCAAACCCCGCCTGATAAGAGCACCGCCGGCAAAATTGCGACGGCGGCATTCTTCGCGCCGCTAATGTTCACTGTACCCCTAAGCTGTCTCCCGCCGTTGATGATAAACTTGTCCAATTTCTACGACCATGCCTTTCAAGTGATTACCTTAAAGAGTATACCATATTTTATCCTCAAAGAAAAGCCCTTTAAGAAAAATTAAGAAAAATTCGGCTTTTGTACCATAATTACGCCGCCTAACGCGAGTTTTTTGTGCAAGTTGCACTACTGCGTTGCGTCCGCTTCAGGGATTCGAATAATCGTTACCGACTCAATCACGACAGGTTCAGCAGGGCGCGAGGGGCGGCCTTGCATTCCGGGCGGCGCAATGGCGTTGTTAAAGTCATCTGCGATGTTCCCTGCTACGACAGGCACTGCCGCTATTTCCCGCAGAAGTTCCCAGCCGTCAATCATTTGCCCGAATACGGTCACATAACCGTCGAGGGTGAAATGCCCGCCGACTTTTTCGTATCGCTCACGCGCTGCCGCAGGAATGTCCGTAAGGCGGCTGTGATACTCTTTCAATTGCGCGAGTTCTCCGGCTTGCTCTTCCGCAGGTTCTTCGATTTCTTCTAAAGCTTGGATAGATTCACTGAGCCGCTCAAGGCGTGTGTCGATGTTGACAGGTTTATTCGCAGTCACAACATAGAACTGCTTGTGGTTCTTGCCTGTATGAAAGTCTACCGCGAAAGCGAGTGCACCATAAAAGTTACGTGCGTTATCATGAGTTTCGATTCCGAACAAGTCTTCATCTTGCGCAGAAATGTCGCTTCCGTCGATATTAAACGCGCCGCCTTGAATGAGTATGTCTTCCAACACTCTGTGAAAAGTTCTGTTAAGGTAATAGTTGCTTTGGGCAATTTCGATGAACGCCTTCACTGCTTCAGGCGCGATTTCTTCAAAAAGGATAAAGCGCATTACGTCTTCATGTCCGCGAATGCGGATTTCAGCGTAGACGTCTCCGGGTTCTAAATCCTCGACGCGCCAGTCATACATATTTCCGCGTGTTCCGCGGCTTTCGTTGTCGCACCCTGTTAATGAAAGTGCAAGCGTTGCGAGCATTGACAGCGCAAGAATGATTGTTACAAGCCTTTTGATGTTCATGATTGTTTTACTCCAGTTCTATTTTTATAATGCGAATATTTTGCGTAGGTTTGCCGATTCGGGTTGCAGGAACATTTATGATTGCCTCAACCGTTTCAAACCCCTGTGTACTGATAACTTGCCCGAAAAAAGTAAAAAAACCCGACAGCGTTACAGCAACGCCGACTTCTTCGAACACATCAAGGAGTTCCTCCGGCAGAGTGTTCTCGCCGTCGATTTTCATTTCACGCAGCCGTGCCATTTCTTCTTGTGCAAGTTCCTGCTCATGTACGATGAAGAACCGCGAATCACTCGCGCCTTGGAGAGTTCCGTAAGCCCCGACTGCGCCGCGCAAAGGCCACATATTCACCGAGTATTCGTTCTCCCTCACGTCGGGGTGTATGTTCCCGCCCGAGTCTGTCCCTGCCTGAAAGAACACCCCGTCTTGTATGGCAAGAACTTCGCTGTCATCATAAAAGCCTTCCTGAACCCGTGCGATAAAGGCGGCGACTGTGTTCGGCGCGAACTCCGGGAACAGTGCAAGACGAATTTCACCCTGACAAGTCGTAATAACGGCGACGGGTCGATTTTCGAGGAACTCCTCATCTCCGTTCAAAGCGGCAAGCTGCACACTCAAGTCCATGTCGGAGTAATCATAATCCGAAATAGCACTGCGCGGTGCCCGGCGCGGTTCGCAGGAGGTTAAGAGGCTCACCGTGCAGCCAAGAAACACCCCCGAAACAATCAGCAAAGTTAAGATTTTTTTCATACTATATACTATTATAACAAAATTTTTCAAAAAGTCAAGAAATTTATTGCAAAATTGTTGCAATTTTCGAAAAAATATGTTATACTGGTAGAAAACCATGAAAGGAACTTAAAATAAACATGAAAATTTTATACGCAACGAGCGAGGCTCAACCCTTCGCCGCAACAGGCGGATTAGCCGATGTAGCGGGTTCTCTCCCGAAAGCTTTGACAGATGAAGGCTGTGAGTGTTCGGTCATCATGCCTTTCTATAAGAATACAATCAAAGAAGCCGACGCAAAAACCTTTAAGTTCGTGACGGAGTTCTACGTTCCCGTAGGCTGGCGCTCACAATATTGCGGAGTGTTCGAAAAAGACGTAAACGGAGTAACATACTACTTCCTTGATAACGAATACTACTTCAGCCGCGATTTCGGAATCTACGGCTATTATGACGATGCCGAGCGTTTCGCTTTCTTCTCCCGCGCTGTTCTCGAAACAATTAAGCATACCGGCGAAGTCCCCGACATTATCAATTCGAACGACTGGCAGTGTGCTTTAATACCAATTTATTACAATATCTACTATCGCTATCAAAATGATATGCGGCGCATTCGCAATTTTTTCACCATTCACAACATCGGCTACCAAGGGCTGTACGGCTTCGATTTGCTTGAGGACATTCTCAGCATTCCGCGCCATATGGCTATGCTTGTGGAGTATGACGGCGACATCAACCTCATGAAAGGCGCGTTAGAAGTCGCGGATAAAATCACGACAGTTTCGCCGACCTACGCTGAGGAAATTTTCGACCCTTGGTTCGCTTGCGGGCTTGACCGTGCATTGGCGAACAAAAAATTCAAAACTTGCGGCTTCCTCAACGGGATTGACGTGAATCTGTTCAATCCTGCCACAGATAACGGGCTTGCCGAGAAGTTCTCTGTCAAGCGCAAGAGCGGGAAAGCAACCTGCAAGGCCGCTCTGCTCGAGAAAGTCAACCTGCCTGCCGACGACGATTCTCCCGTAATCGGGATTGTTACGCGCTTGGTTGAACACAAGGGGCTTGACCTGATTCGCGAAGTTTTCGACGACATCGTAAACATGGGATACAAAGTAGTCATTCTTGGTTCGGGGGAACACTTCTATGAGAATTTCTTCCATGAGGCGCAGAACCGTTTCCCCGGAAAAGTCAGCTTTGTATGCGGCTATGTTCCCGACCTTGCGCGTATGATTTACGCAGGCGCGGATATGTTCCTCATGCCGAGTAAAAGCGAACCTTGCGGCCTTGCGCAGATGATTTCGCTCCGTTACGGAACAATCCCTGTAGTCCGCGCTACCGGCGGCTTGAAAGACTCGATTATCGACTGCGGCGACGCGGCAGGAACGGGCTTTACTTTCCAGACTTACAATGCCCACGATATGCTCGATTCGATTCGACGCGCTTATGACGCATACGGCGACAAGAAAGCTTGGGGTGCACTCACGACCCGCGCCATGAAAGCCGACTTCAGTTGGAAGCAATCCGCGAAGCTGTACATCGGCTTGTATGAAGAACTCTACGGATGGGAATGAAGCAAAAGAAGAGCGATTCCGCCGCAGAAGCGGCTCTGCCGCTTCGTAGGCGGATAGCTTGACAACGAGTAGAAGCAAAAGAAGAGCGATTCCGCCGCAGAAGCGGCTCTGCCGCTTCGTAGGCGGATAGCTTGACAACGAGTAGAAGCAAAAGAAGAGCGATTCCGCCGCAGAAGCGGC
>WQXP01000089.1 GCA_009784765.1 Oscillospiraceae bacterium
GAGGCTGACACGTCCGGATTCATCGTTAGGAACAGCTCCGAGGTATTTGTCGTTAAAGAGCTTAGCGACATCACCGGCGATTTGGTCGATTACGCGAATTGTTTGATTGTCCTTGAAAATATCACCCTTGGTGTCGGAGGTGGTGGTGAGTGAGTTAATATCGGCAAGGACGCGCAGAGAAGAGCCGACGCGGTGGAGAGTGAACCGCCCTGTGCGAATAGCAGTTTCGAGTTCGCTTTGAGTGAAGTCGGCAAAAACGCTGTACTCGCCGTCATAAACGCGATTAAGGTTAGAGCGATTGACAGCCGCCCCGGCGATTGCCCCGGTAACCCAATGAACAAGAGCAGATGAAGGAGTATTGTCATCAAGAACAGCGTTCTTAACGACAACAATGCCCTCATGGTCGGGAATAAGCCCCGTGGTGTCGAAAACAACACCTTGGAGCTTAACCCCGACATTGTCGCGAAGATTCTTGACAAAAGCAACAAACATGGAGTTAATGCCGAGGTCTTCGGAACAAACTCCGATTGCATTGACATTGTAGCTTTCGATTTGGTTGAGGAAACGCTGATAAGAAGAAGTAGAAATGACAGCGTTTTCGCCACCCGTGAAAGGGATTCCCGCAGAAGCAGAGAGAGTAGCGGCTTTGTCCCAGACAATGAAGTCATTATCGACGAGTTCAGCAGCGTTGGTAACGTGTTGAGTGTCAACGACTTCAGAGTCAAGAAGAGTCCTCACGCGAAACTGCCCAGCCGTTTCGTTGACAGTGATAGTGAGGTCGTTTCCGCGTTCGCCGCCGAACTTAGCGTCGCCGAGAGAGCAAGAAGCAGATTCAGCGTCGTTACCGAGTCGGTAACAGTAAAGCGTGCGAATGTTGCGGAAGATTTCGCGAAGCCCGCGAAGTTGTGGCGAGCCGTAGTCATACCCGAAGAGAGAGAGGGAGTTTTTAACAAACTCGTCATTAGTAACTGCGAAGATTTCCTCCTGCGGCCCCCAGTTGAGAGCGAAAGGGAAAGCGGCAGTTCCGCGTTCAGAGAGAGAAGCCCCCATTCGTGCCAAAGAAACGAAGTTGATATAAGTTCCCGGAAGAACCTTGTTTTGAGCAATAAAATTGCCTCCGCCTAATGCCATAATAAGCACCTCCTGTTAATAGTGGTTGTTGATTTCTAAAGCTTCCATAAGCATTGGATTTTCCTCGGCCTCAGTGGAAAGATAGACAAAAACGTCATAGCTGACAAAGAAGTTGAGGACATTGCCGTCGTATTCGCCCTGCATATTTTCCCCGCGAACGAGAGAACCGTCCTTGAGTCGGATATATTCGAGGCAGACAAAAAGCCGTTCAAGAACAGCATTGTTGTCCTCCTGAAGATTACCCGGAAGGGATTTAGCAGAGGGGTTGACACGAACAGCGGCGGGGCGGTGTTCAATGCACAGCCCCGCAGTTTTGATATAGCGATTCCCGAGAAGTTGCCGATTAGAGAATCGCCGTTCGCGGACGCTTCCCGAGCGCGGAATCCGACTGGTAACAAATAAACAAGGTTTTACCGTGGATTTTCCGCCGCCCGATGAAGGAGAAGAGCTGCCGCCGTCAGGAGATTCGGTGAAAATATCAAAGTCGCCTTCACCGAACTCGCAGATTAGGGCGTTTTTAACGCCCACGATGATTTCATTGAGCATGATAGACTCCTAACCGCGAGAAATAATCCTCGCAATAGGGATTTTGGTGTGGTCAATATAGGTGTCGAAATCAATGTTAGCAAGGGTCCAGTTTTCCCCGTCAGCGAGTTCCGTGTCGAGGGGAGAAAGGCTTGCTTGTGCTTGCTTCTCATAGCTGATTCCGTAAGGCGCAAAAGCCTTGCGCTGGCGCATATAGAGTGTATCCTCACCGCCGTTAGATTTAGGGTCGCGAGCGAGTTCATAAGCGTTCTTGACAGTGATGTCCTCATAAGCGAAAGCCCCCTCACCGAGAATATAACTGGTGTAATTGGTGTTAGTCCCCGCAGCAGTAACAGGAAGTTCGTCGCAAACAATCACCAAACGGCCGCTCCAAGTCCCGAGCTGGATTTCGCGAGTGATGCCCTCTTTGTCTGTATACTTCATGAACTCAAGGAGATTCATGTTCTCAAGAGTAGTAGCAACGGTAGAGTGCATAAGAACAACAGTGAAATTCTTCTTGTTCGCGCCGCAAGCTTTGAAAGCAGCATTGTTGAGAGCGACAGGAGTGATAGAACCGTCGCCGGTAGCGGAGATGTCAAGGGTGTGGGCATCGACAAAGGCTTCGTTTTCGTCGCCGCTCATGGAGAAAACACCCTTGAGAGTTGCGATTAAAGTTTCCATATCAAGGAAGTCTTTATACTCGGCGACTTGTTTAGCAACGCCGTCCATGAAGTCGCCGCCGCCGGAATCGTAAGTGAAGTCTTTTTCGACCCAGCCTTTTGCACGCCCGACAACAACAACGCCTTGTTCAAAGACTTTGGCAGCATCAGGAGCAATGTCGGTAGAGCCGTCGTAATTGACAGCACCGCCGTCGAGAGTGCCGCGCATGACAATGCGCGCATAGCCTGTAGAAGCAGAGCCGGAGAAAGCGCATTTAATGTCGGGGTTAGCGACTAAAGCCTTAGATTTGCTGAGTTCGCTGATTTTGAGAGCTTTGACGCGCTTAACAGAGTAAGCAAAAGCGTCAGGGCTGAAGTTAGCAGCACTAAATTTTGCAGTTTTCATAAGTTGAATACCTGTTCCTTTCAATTAAACGAATTTAGAGTTGGGGTTTTTCGCAAGAAAATCGCAGAGTTCGCCATAGCTGAGCTTTGAAAAATCGACACGATTATCGAACTTTTCGCGTCCGGTGTCGCCCGGAACAGCTCCGAAAACATCACGTAACGGGTCTTCTGAGACAGCTTGCCCGATAGCGAGCATTTCCGTAACACTCTCAATGACTTTTGCCATAAGGGTGTCAAGGGCTCTGACAAAAGCTCGTTCAACAGCCCCCTCAATTACCGAATCAAGCGAATTTTCCGCATCCTCAGTAATTTCCGGAGCAGTTTCGCCGGCAGTTTCGCCGACAGCGTGCAGAGTGTTGTCGTCAATCATGTCCCCAACGACAACTTCTTGGATTTTAGTGTTCATAGCTGAAATCCTCCTTAAATAAAAATGCCTCTTAGTAATAAAGAGGTTGTAATATACAGGACTCAGACAAAAGAACGGAAAGGATGGAGTCGCTCCCGCGCTCACCTACCGTTCTCTTGCAGTTGTCCATAATACTATTTTAGCATAGAAGTTCGCGCTTGCGTGCCAAGGTTGTTGCTCTGTGCAAATTCCTCCGAAACCTTCTCACTCTCTCCTACCACATCATCGACCCAAGGGTGATTAGCGATGACTGATTCGCGTGAGAGAATAGCGAGAGATTTAACACAGTTGTCGATAACCGAAGATTCGTTCAAAAGCATATCGCGATTGAAGATAAAGTCAATCGCCTCATCGGGTACGGGGGTTTTCGCGGCGCGGGCGTATTGTTTGACAAACCACATGAGTTCGCAGAGGGAAGCTTGAAATTCGGTCTCGATTTCGTTCGCATCTAAGTCGATGTCGGAGTACATGGACTGAATGTTCATCTGATTAGAATTACCTAAAATACGAGCGTCCTTAGCATCGAATCCCATACCGTTTTCGACGATGGCGCGGCGGAAGATGTCGATGATGGTGCGATAGTTGTCGGCGTTGACTTCAACACGAAGGGTTTTAACGTCGCCGACGACACCGTCAATGGAGCGGACTTTTACAGCACCGTATGCGGAGAGGTTGCGGCGAAACTCGCCGAGGTCTGCGCCATCGTAGTTGACGAGAACGAGCAGAGTGTTGCGGGGGTCGTCTTCCATAGCGTTCCAAAAGTTAGAAAGAATGAGGTTAAGGCCGTCCTGAAGCGATTTCACACAGCGAACCAAAGGTGATTCGTCGGAGTCGCGCTTGAAAGGAATAAGGGGAATGCGTCCCCAACACAGTTGCGCGTCGCCGTGTGTTATATAAGGTGTGAAATAAGGCGAAACGGGGAGTAATTTTCCGCTCTCGTTTAACTCGAAGTAGTGAATTCCGTCCAAGTTAAAAATTTCGGCACGCTCAACAATCTTTTCGCTGTCGGAGCAGTCAATTGTTTCATAAAAGCGAACAGCATATTCGAGTTTCGTGTGTTCAAAATCGTGCCAAAGCGGAACAAGTTCATAACCCTTGAGTTGCTTGAACTTGAGTTCACCCTTGTCAAAGAAAGGGTAAATCCAAGCAATTCCGTGATTGTAAGAATCTTTGCAGAGGTTTTTTGCAAGCCGCATGAAGCTTTTGTCGAAAAGAGAAGAGATGAGTTTAGAAAAACCGGCGAAGTTTTCGTTCCCGTCAGCGATTTTTCGGAACGTAATCGGTTTGCCCAAAAGGTAGTTGGTTTTTTGATTGACTAATTTGCGATACTGATTATCGACAGCTTTATTGTCGGGGAGGTTGACGGCGCGTTCGAGTTCGCCGTTCTCACCGATGACGGTACGAGAACGGTGAAGAATGTCGTGCCTGCCGGAGTAGTAATCTTCGCCGCAGAGCATAGCACGCCGTCTTTCGGAGCATTTGAAGCGTTCGATTTCCTTTTCAAAAATCGAGAGATCGTCTTGGAAATTAAAGTTGAGTTTCATAGTTGAGTCCTCCTGTGTATAATTTTTCATAATACCATTGTACCACCGGAAAAGCCCGCTCAGTGCCAAATAAGTTTGCGTAGGCAAAAAGCGCGACGAAATTTTTTGCAAAAAAGCGAAAAAATTCAAAAAAAAGTATTGACAATGTTGAAAAGCTCTGATATAATGTAAAGGTATGCGAAAAACTTAATCATACAAAGCCGCGCTAAAATAAAGTGGCGGGTGTAAGAATGAAAGGGGAGAAAAAAGATGGCAAAATGTGATGTATGCGGCAAAGGAGTTGCCTTTGGAATTAAGTTATCACACTCACACAGACGGACGAACAGAAGTTTCAAACCGAATGTGAAGCGCGTGAGAGCAGTAGTGGACGGAACACCGTGCAGAGTATATTCATGTACAAGATGCTTGCGTTCAGGCAAAGTGCAGAGAGCGGCGCGCGATTTCGCAGATGCAACAGTAGCAGAAAGCGTAATCGAAGCAGCAGTGGCAGAGTAATAAAAGAAGGAGGATAAAAGTCATGAAGAAAGACATTCATCCGAAGTATGAAGCGGCACTGATTAAATGTGCCTGCGGGGAGAACATAGAAACCCGCTCCACGAAGCAAGAAATCAAAGTTGAAATTTGCTCAAAATGTCATCCGTTTTTCACAGGAAAACAAAAAACGGTAGACACAGGCGGTCGCGTAAGCAGATTCAACAAAAAGTTTGGCATGGCTCAATAATGGCAGTGCGAAAGCAGCTAAAAGACAAATTCGAAAAGACGCGGTGCTCATCGCGTCTTTTTACCCATGGATAAGGAAAACAATGAAAAAGACAATTCGTGAACGAACGCTTGAGTATGAAAAAATGATGCTGTGTGAATACGCCTGCCCGAGCTGCGCGAGCGTGGTTGCGGGTCGGCGGCGTGATACCTTTGAAGCAGACTGTGAAATCAGAACAGATTTCCAGAGAGACCGCGACAGAATTATTCATTCCGGCGCGTTCAGGC
>WQXP01000090.1 GCA_009784765.1 Oscillospiraceae bacterium
AAGCTGTGCTTGCGCCATTTCGCGAAAGTCCGTCTCGAGAGAGCTGTCCGACAGAAGCTCCTGCGCTTCTTCATAAGCAGCTTTAGCTTTGGCGTATTCGCGATATTTTTCGACAAGGGGAGTAAGCGACTTATATTCGCGCATGAAGTCGCGGAATTTCTTTTGGTCACCGACTGTTTCGGGGTCGGCAAGTTGGTTTTCGAGTTCGCTGTAGCGCGCTTCAGCGAGTTTTAATTTATCTATCATAATGCTATTGTAACATAATTTTGCAACAAAGTCAAGAACTTGCTTGACAAATTCGAAAAAGTTGTGTATAATAGATGATGATTATTAAAATTTACTCAAATACTAAAGAAAAAGAAAGAGATTTAACTATACACATGAAACTATTCAAAACCTACTCAGAAAAAGAACTCAAACGCATTGAGCCGCTCAAAATCAAAGCACTTGAGCTTGAGCCGAAGTATCAGAAAATGAACGACACTGAGCTTAAAGAACAAACCGAAAAGCTCAAAGGCCGCTTAGCGGGCGTAGAAGGCAAAGGCGGTGAAAGCCTCACAGACATTCTGCCCGACGCTTTTGCGGTCATGCGTGAAGCTATGTGGCGGGTAATCGGGATTAAACCTTACCCCGTGCAATTCATAGGCGGCATAGTCTTGCACCAAGGGCGAATCGCCGAAATGAAAACAGGGGAGGGCAAAACTTTCGTAGCCGCTCTGCCTGCGTACCTCAACGCGCTGACAGGCAGAGGCGTGCATATCATCACCGTGAACGACTATCTCGCCCGCTACGGCTCGGAGCTGATTGGGCGTGTGTTCCGCTTCCTCGGAATGAGCGTGGGGCTGATTATTCACGAAAAAGACAACGCTCAGCGTCGCGAAGCTTATAACTGCGACATCACTTACGGCACGAACAACGAGTTCGGGTTTGACTATCTGCGGGATAATATGTGCGTCCGCAAAAGCGACAAAGTACAGCGGGAACACCACTATGCGGTGGTGGACGAGGTTGACTCAATCCTCATAGACGAGGCGCGAACTCCGCTGATTATCTCGGGCAAGGGCGACAAGTCTACCGATTTATATGAACGCGCCAACAGGCTTGCAAAAACACTCAAACCTAAGCGCGTGGTTGAGCTTGACTCAAAAGAAGAACACGAGCATTATGAGGGCGATTATATCGTCGATGAAAAAGCCCGCACAGCGACTTTGTTGCCGTCGGGGGTAAAAAAAGCGGAAGAGTTTTTCGCGCTGACAGATGAAAACAACCTCATGGACCCGGAAAACCTTTCGATTCTCCACCACGTCAATCAGGCGATTAAAGCTTACGGAATTATGAAGCTTGACGTTGACTATGTCGTCAACGAAGGGGAAGTCGTCATTGTCGATGAGTTCACCGGGCGGCTTATGCTCGGGCGGCGATTCAATGAGGGGCTGCACCAAGCGATTGAAGCGAAAGAAAACGTCAAAATCAAAGAAGAGAGCAAAACTCTCGCGACAATCACTTTCCAGAACTACTTCCGCTTGTATGAAAAGCTTTCGGGAATGACGGGAACGGCAATGACAGAGGAAGAAGAGTTCCGCGGCATTTATAAGCTTGATGTAATCGCGATTCCAACGAATAAGCCGACAATCAGAGCCGACCTTAACGACCAGATTTACAAGAACGAACGGGGTAAGTTTACGGCGGCAGTTGAGCAAGTTGCGGAGTGTAATGCCAAAGGGCAGCCGATTCTTGTGGGAACAGTGTCGATTGAAAAGTCGGAAGAGCTTTCGAAACTGCTCAAGAAGAAGGGCATAAAGCACGAAGTTCTCAACGCGAAAAATCATGCGCGGGAGGCGGAAATCGTCGCTCAGGCGGGCAAGAAAAACGCCGTTACAATCGCCACGAACATGGCGGGGCGTGGAACAGACATCATGCTCGGCGGAAACGCGGAGTTCTTGGCGCGTGCCGCTCTTCGTAAGGAACTCACCCGTACAGGGCTTGAAGAAGACGTGGTAGATGATGTAATCGGAGAAGCAACAGGCTTCGCGGAAACTGATAATGAGCAGGTTATCAATGCGCGGGAGCGGTTCAAAGAGCTTTTTGAGAAATACAAACTCGAAATCGCGCCTGAAGCAGAGGAAGTCCGTAAGGCGGGGGGGATGTTCATTCTCGGAACAGAGCGGCACGAATCTCGCCGCATAGACAATCAGCTTCGCGGACGTGCAGGGCGACAGGGCGACCCCGGGGAATCACGGTTTTTCCTCTCTCTTGAGGACGACCTCATGCGTATTTTCGGCGGAGAGCGTGTTCATGCCATGATGGAGGGTATGGGCGTTGAAGAGGATATGCCCATTGAAATGCGAATCCTTTCGAAAACAATCGAGAACGCGCAGAAAAAGGTTGAGGGAAGGAACTTCTCGGCGCGTAAACACGTTCTCGAATTTGACGACGTTATGTCTCAAATGCGGACGACGATTTATGCACAGCGCGGAAAAGTTCTCGACGATGAGGACATTGGCGGCAAAATCGCAGAAATGCTCGACGAAACAATCCGCGAAACAGTGGGGACTTTCTGCGGCGGAGACGCGGCGGACGACTGGAATCTCACAGGGCTTCGCGAACATCTGCGGGGCTTCGGGCTTACGGGGGACGGCGATTTCGAGTATAACGCCACTGAGCTGAACGAAATCAGCCGCGAGCAAATCGAAAGCGAGCTTCTTGAGCGGGGGCGTGCTAAGTATAAAGCGCAAGAGGAAGAGTTCACCCCGGAAATTATGCGCAAAATCGAGCGCGATACCCTTCTGCGGTGTGTTGACACGCGCTGGATGGACCATATCGACGCTATGACAGACTTAAAGCAAGGCATTCATCTGCGGACTATGGGTTCTCAGCGCGAACCGATTGTAGAGTATCGCCATGAGGCTTTCGCCATGTATGACGAAATGATTGCGGCAATGCGCGAAGATACCGTGCGAATGGTGTTGACAGTCCGCAAAATGACAGAGCGGGAGCAAATCCTCCGCGCTTTCGCCGAGAACTTAGGCTCTAAGGTTACTGTTCAGCGAAAACCGGGCGAGCGAGTCCGCGTGAATCAGGCTTGCCCTTGCGGCAGCGGCAAGAAATTCAAGCTGTGTTGCGGGTTAAAGTGATGGAGAAACCGCAAATCAAACGTAACTATCGTTTCATGCAATTATTGCTTGATATATTCGGCGCATTTCTGCTGTACCTTGTAACCATAGCAGTTGTTGAAGACATCGGGCGGATTTTGCGATTCAATGAGCAAATCCGCGTAGAGGGGGAGCTTGCGCGGCAAATCGCCGCTAATCCTTATCCTCTGATTGTGTGGGCAGTCATCGGCGGATTGATTTACCTTGGGGGGATAATCTTGCCGCTGATTTTCGCTAAGCGGACGAAATTAAATCAAAAGCAGTTCGATATATGGGTATACGGGGTGTTGGCGGTTCGAATGCTCGCGCTAATCGCCGTGTTCGAGTTCATGAGCTTGCACTTGAGTTTCATTATGCGCAGCCCTGATTTTCGCCTGCAATCCCTCATGCACTTGGTTTTGATTGCGATTTTAGTTCGGTTCACGCAGTTTCGCATTCGCAAAGCACAGCCGAAGAGTTCGGGGAGTATGAAGATTACGTTCATGGAGGATTGATATATGCTCCCAATCAGTATGAAGTGATTATGGAAATCACAGGTGCGAACGGCAAAATCGCAAAAGTATTAACGGGGTGGATTGATGATTCGTCAAACGGTGAAATGCGTCTAACTACCGCCCATGTTGATTAGACCTCCACGGAGGTCTATTAGTTAAGAAAACGAGGTGTCGAATATGATTGAAGAAAGCAAAAAAGTCAGGCTTAAAACAGGCGAAGTTGCGCGAATTGCCGACGTATTGGAAAAAGGTGTCGCTTATATCGCAGAAATAATGCGGCGCAGTAATGGTTTTTCAGTTACGGTTGCCCAAATCAGCCACGACGATATTCAAAGTGTGTTTGAAGAAATAGAACTCCCGGTTGCATAATCAAACATGGCTTTAGTTAAAGGAGCATAAAAATGTACAAAAATTGTCAAGTGGCCTGCTCGGCAACAGAGTCGCCGACACTGCCGCTCTTCTTTTACAAACACACGACGTATCCCGTAATCGAGAAGGCTGCTGTATCTGCGGGGATTTATTCATACACGATTCTGTGCCCTGAAATCGCGGAGCTTGCGAAACCGGGGCAGTTTGTGCATATCAAAGTTGACGGATTTACTCTGCGCCGCCCTGTTTCGATTTGCGAAATAGTACGCGGGGGCAGTTTGCGGATTGTTTTCGAGGTTCGCGGAGCAGGGACAGCAAAACTCGCCGACATAAATGTCGGCAATCATATTGATATGATTGCGCCTCTCGGTAACGGATTCGGGTTGCCGGCTTCGATTGAACCCGACAAGCGTGTGATTTTTGTGGGCGGAGGGATTGGCGTTCCGCCGCTGCTGGAACTCGCGAAAATCATGGGGGAAAACGCCACTGCTGTTCTCGGTTTTCGGAGCTATGACAAAGTAATCCTCACGGAAGACTTTGCGCGTACAGGCACTCACACGATTATCTGCACTGACGACGGAAGCGTCGGACAGCGGGGGCAAGTTACTGCGGCTCTGTCGGCTGAGCTTGCCAAAGGCGATGTAACCCAAGTCTACTCTTGCGGCCCTGCGCCTATGCTTCGCGCTGTAATCGCCGAGTGTGAAAAGCACGGAAAACACGGAGTGCCTTGCCAAGTTTCGTTGGAGGAACGCATGGGGTGCGGAGTCGGGGCTTGTGTAGTCTGCGCTTGCGCGACTGCTTCGGGCATGAAACGAGTTTGCAAAGACGGGCCGGTGTTTAATGCCAAGGAGGTGCTGCTCTCATGAAAATCAAGAAACGTGATTTGTCAGTAACAGTCGCGGGGGTGAAATTCGCGAACCCCGTAATCGCCGCATCAGGGACTTTTGGATTCGGGGAGGACTATAACGAGCTGTACCCGATTGGCATTCTCGGCGGGATTAGCTGTAAAGGCTTAACTCTCGAGCCCCGCGACGGCAATGCCCCTGCGCGAATTGCCGAAACACCTGCGGGTATGCTGAACTCTGTGGGGTTGCAAAACCCCGGTGTGGATTATTTTATTGAACATCATCTGGCCTTTATGAAAAAACACGGCGGGGTTATAATCGCGAATTTCGCGGGGGGGACTCTTGAGGACTATGTTAAAACTGCGCAAAAGCTTGACGCTTGTGACGCTGATATGCTTGAGCTGAACATCTCCTGCCCGAATGTCAAAGAGGGCGGCGCAGCGTGGGGAGTAAATCCTGTGAGTGCGGCGGAGGTTACAAGCGCGGTTCGTGCAGTCACAAAAAAGCCGCTTATGGTCAAGCTTACCCCGAACGTGTCGGACATTACCGAAATCGCACGAGCGGTCGAGGCGGCGGGGGCGGACGCAATTTCGCTCATTAACACGCTTCTCGGAATGCGAATCGACATTCGCACGCGCCGCCCGATTTTGCGCAACAATGTGGGCGGATTGTCGGGGGCGGCGGTGTTCCCGGTGGCTCTGCGAATGGTGTGGCAGGTGGCTTCTGCTGTGAAAATCGACGTTGTGGGCATCGGCG
>WQXP01000091.1 GCA_009784765.1 Oscillospiraceae bacterium
GAGAAGCCGCTAAAAAGCGCGGTACGCAAATTCGCGGAAGATATGAGAGACTTGATTCGTTACAACAGTGAGTTCGATGAAGCCGCCGAAAAAATCGCAGAGTTCTTGAAAGGGGCAGGTATATAACAGTGAATGACAAAAACAGCGTTCTGATAGTCGATGATGAGAGGGCAAATATCAGCATACTCAAAGATTTGCTCAAGAGCGATTATACAGTCTATGCGGCGTGTAATGGGGAAGACGCCTTAGAAGCCGCGCGGGAGTTCACGCCCGACGTGATTTTGCTCGACGTTCTGATGGCAGACATGGACGGGTATGAAGTAATCGCACAGCTCCAAAAAGAAGAGGCAACATGGAACATTCCCGTGATTTTCGTAACAGGGTTAGACAATACGGGGGAAGAAGAAAAAGGGCTGAACGCAGGGGCGGCGGATTATATCAGAAAGCCCTTTAATTCGAGCATAGTAAAACTGCGTGTGAGGAATCAAATCAACATAGTCAATCAAATCAGGACGATTAACACGCTGAGTATCACAGACCAGTTGACGGGGATACGGAACAGGCGCGGATTTGACGAGTGCCTGAAAAGAGAGTGGGGGCGAACAATCCGCGAAAAGCTGCCGATTAGTATTCTGCTCATAGATGCGGACAATTTCAAGAAATATAACGACGAGTACGGGCATCAGCAGGGAGATGTGGTTCTGCAAACCGTCGCGAGGGTTTTGAGCGATTCGGTTAAACGCACGACAGACGTAGCGGCGCGGTGGGGCGGGGAAGAGTTCGCGGCACTGCTTCCGAATACAGATATGGCAGGCGCGTTGGAGGTTGCCGAAATAATCCGGGCAGGAATCGAAAGCACACCGATTTTGCTGCTGAGCGGGGAATCAACGGGAATTACCGTGAGCATAGGTGCAAGCACCATAATGCCGACTAACGAAACACTCCTGCACGATTTCATCGACAAAGCGGACGAGGCGTTATACGCTGCGAAATCAGCGGGTAAAAATTGCGTTTTCCCACCCATGGAGGACAAATGAAAAGGAATCCGATTAAGGTTAAAGAAGAGATAAGCCCAAAGGGCGGGCTTTGCCCGTCCGTAGGGCGAATCTTGACAATAACTAAAGCAATTGTGAGCCTGTTGCTCTGTATAATATTTATAAGCGGCGTTGCGGCAGGGTTGTCTGGCTGTAACAGCGGCGGCAGAGCTGTGAGCAATCGCTTCAATCAAGCCGAGCCGCCTGTGAGATATACGTCGTATAAAGACATTCCGGGGCTGAGTGCCGACGAACTCCGTGAAGCAGAGGCGTTGTTAGCGCGAATGAAAGAGCAAGGAGAGTCGTTTACATACGGCATGATGCTCAGCACAGAAGCATTCGAGAACAGCAGGGGCGGTATTAGCGGTTACTCGGCGTTAGTGTGTGATTGGCTGAGCGAGCTTTTCGGGGTACCTTTTGTTCTCGAGCATTATACGTGGGCGCAGTTGCTTGAGGGGCTTGAAAGCGGTGAAATAGACTTTACCGGGACATTGACAGCTACGGAAGACCGCCGCAAGACCTATTTCATGAGCGACCCGATTTCTCAGCGTTCGATTCGTTATTTCCGCCTTACAGGCAGTGAGCCGCTGTCAGAGATAGTAAAGAGTCGGTTGCCGCGATACGCGCTTTTGCAAGGAACAGTCAGTGCAGCGAATGTGCAACGCTACGCAACTTATGAGTTCGAGGCGGTGTTTGTCGCAGAGTACTCACAGGCGTATGAGCTGTTGAAATCAGGGGAAATAGACGCGCTTCTCGGGGAAAGTTCAGCCGAGGCGATTTTCGATATACACGGAGACATTGTAACCAAGCCGTTTCTGCCGCTGATTTATTCGCCTGTTTCCTTTTCGGCACACAGCCCGGGGCTTGAGGTCATAGTTGATATAGTGCAAAAAGCCATAGAGAGCAATGGGGGCGATTACTTAAACGAACTGTACAGAGAGGGTCATCAACAGTATTTGACGCACAAGCTGTTCCTGATGCTCACAGAGGAGGAAAGTGAGTATATCAGACAGAATCCGACAATTCGCTTCGGGGCGGAGTATGACAACTACCCTGCGAGTTATTTCAACCTGCGTGAAAGCAAGTGGGGCGGTATTTGTTTCGATGTTCTTGAAGAGATTGCCGCACTTACGGGGGTAACTTTTGAAATAGCGAACGACGAAAGCACCGAATGGCCCGCGCTTTTAGAAATGTTGACAAAAGGGGAGATTCCTTTCGTGTCAGAGCTGATTCGCTCACCGGAACGGGAAGGGCATTACCTCTGGACGGATTATCCCTTTTTAACAGACCGCTCTGTGCTGATTTCGACGGTGGGCTATCCGAATATCAGCATGAACAATGTGCATACGGTGAGGGTAGGGTTAAGCCGCACAACAGCACATACTGAGTTTTTCAATACATTGTTTCCCAACCATGAGAATGTCATAGTATATGACGGGCAGGAAGACGCCATAGCCGCGCTTTCAAGAGCAGAGGTGGATATGGTGATGAGCAGTTACAGTACGCTTTTGTACCTCACGAACTATCTTGAGTTCCCGGACTATAAAGCGAACATCATCTTTGATAATGACTTCGATTCAGGCTTCGGGTTCCACATTGATGAAGCGGTTCTGCAGTCGATTTTCAATAAATCGCTGAGCTTAATTGACACACGTATAATTTCGGAGCAGTGGATGCACCGTCGGTATGATTATATGCTCAGTATAGCACAGGCACAGCGTCCGTGGCTGATTGGAGTGACGGTGTTGTCGGTGTGCGTGCTGTCATTAGTGGTTGCGTTCCTGATAATAAGTATTCGGGCAGGGAAGCGGCTCGGGAAGCTTGTGGAGGAACGCACAGGGGAGCTTGCGTTACAAACGGCGACTTTGACGGCGGTATTCGATACAATCCCGAATCACATCTTCACGAAAGACTTAAATTCGCGCTACATCAACTGCAACAAGAGCTTAGTGGAGCATTTCGGGCTTGTCAAAGAGAACATAATCGGCAAAGACGACGTGAGCGGCTTAGGAATCAGCGAAGAATTAGCCGAAAAGTTCATAGAAGAGGACAACAAAGCAATCACGGAAGGGCAACCCGTAGTAAAGGTCGAAATAGTTCCGAGTGTCAGCGGAGAAATGCCCCTGTACGAAATCATCAAGATGCCGCTGATTGTAGCGGGGGAAACAGTGGGCGTAATAGGAATGTCTCAGGATATAACAGAGCGAGTTCGGCGAGAGCAGCAGTCAAAGCTGATTCTCGAGTATGCGAACAAACTGAACACCGCATTAACGACGATAACGCAGTCTCAGGCAATCTCAGCAGGGGATTTGATGAACGCCGCCGACATAGTCGCCCGGGAGGGGTGCGAAGCCTTAAATGCAAGCAATATAGGGGTATGGTTTCTGTCTGAAAACAAGCCGTTTCTCAAGAACATTTCCTACTACTGTAACAAGAGTTCAAAGCACAGCGTATTAGCGGATTTCGATTTGCAAAGCCGCAAAGAATACGCAAAGTTGCTGAGAACAGAGCGTTTGATTGTCATGAACAGCATCGAAGAGTGCAGCTTGATTGATTATAACAGCGGGGAGAGCGGCGAAGAAGCGGCATTGTGTTTGTGTGCCGCCCTTGACGCGCCAATCCACATAGAGGGAAGTGTAGTCGGTGTGGTGTGTGTAGAGCAGTTTGGCTGTGAGGAATACACAGCAGGGCGCGAGTGGACGATTGAGGAGCAGAATTTCGCGTCATCCTTGGCAGACTTGATGGCGTTGGCAATATCGGGCTTTGAACGCCGCAAAGCACAGCAAGAGGCGGAAATCGCGAATAAATCGAAGTCTACCTTCTTAGCGAACATGAGCCATGAAATCCGCACGCCGATGAACGCGATTATCGGAATCACGGAAATCTTGCTGCAAAACGAACACTTAGCCGACGAAACAGAAGAGGGATTAGATAAGATTTACAATTCCTGCGATATGCTGCTGGGAATAATCAACGATATTCTTGACTTCAGCAAGATTGAAGCAGGCAAGCTTGATATAATCCCTGTGCAGTATTCGGTGGCGAGCCTGATAAACGACTCGGTGCAACTGAACCTGATGCGCCTCGGAGACAAAGCGATTGATTTTGAGGTAGAAATAGATGAAAACGTCCGCGCAACTTTAGTAGGGGACGAGCTGCGAATCAAACAAGTGTTAAACAATCTGCTGTCGAATGCGTTCAAGTATACCGACACAGGTAAGATTACACTTACCATAACTTCAGAAACAGCAGAAGTAGACAGATTTGCAGTCCTCGGAATAAAAGTTAGCGATACCGGTAAAGGAATGAGCGAGGAACAAGTCAACGAGTTGTTCACAGAGTACATTCGCTTCAGCCAAGAAACCAACAGCAAAGTCGAAGGAACGGGGTTAGGGTTGTGTATTACCCAGCGATTAGTCAATCTGATGGACGGAACAATCAGCGTAGAAAGTGAACCCGGGAAAGGAAGCTTGTTCACAGTGGGGCTGATGCAAGGGGCGGTGAATAATCCCGACGGCACCTATGAGGTAATCGGCACACAAGTCGCGGAGAACTTGCGTCGTTTCCGCAATAATTATTTGACTAATAAAAAGCGCGGCCAGGTAGTCCGCGAGCCTATGCCCTACGGAAATATTCTTGTGGTAGATGACGTAGAAACAAACCTGTATGTGGCGATTGGCTTGATGAAGCCGTATAAAATCATGGTTGACACTGCATCAAGCGGAGGGGAAGCCATTGAAAAAGTCAAAGAAAAAATCGCAGAGGGCGGCAAGTATGATGTGATTTTCATGGACCACATGATGCCGGAGATGGACGGAATCGAAGCGACGGGTCGTATACGCGCCCTTGGTTATGAGGAGCCGATAGTCGCGCTGACAGCGAATGCAGTGGCGGGGCAGGCAGATGTGTTCTTAAAAAGCGGATTTGATGAGTTTATATCGAAACCCATAGACACGAGGCGATTGAACATTATACTCAACAAGCATATTCGGGACAAGCAGCCCCCGGAGGTCATAGAAGCGGCGCGGCAGCAAAGCCAAAATACCCGGGAGGGCGGCGGGGAAGAGGGTGCGAAAGGCAGCGGCGGAGCAGACGCGGTAATGCTTGAGTCATTCGTGAGAGACGGACGTAAAACAGTAGACGCATTAGCGCAAATCATAGAGAAATCAGGCTTTGAAGGCAACGAGAACGCCCTGCAGAAGTTCACGGTATTCGTTCACGGAATCAAGAGTGCTTTGTGGAACATAGGCGAAAAAGAGCTGTATAAAGCGGCGGCGGAGTTAGAAACAGGCGGCAGGGAAATGAGGGTGGACTTGTTGCGAATGTCCGCGCCGGTGTTTCTTAAAGAACTGCGTTCACTTGTAGACAAGCTTGAAACACAGTCTGCGCGGAGGGGAGAGGCACAAAGTGCAAGTTCGGGGCAATTAAGCGCGGAAAACCTGCTTGCTCTGCATGAGATGTGCGGGGACTATAACCGCAAAGGCGCGTTAGACTTGCTCACAGAAACAGGTGTGAATACGCCCTTTGTCAGTGAACTCAAAGAGCTGCTTCAGCACAGTGAATTTGAAGAGGCGCAAA
>WQXP01000092.1 GCA_009784765.1 Oscillospiraceae bacterium
CTCTTGCGAACAGTATCGAGAAGATGACAACGGATATGATTAGCTATATCGACAACCTTACCGCTGTTACCGCCGAAAAAGAACGCATCGGCGCAGAGTTGTCGGTTGCGACGAAAATTCAGGCGAGTATGCTCCCGCGAGAGTTTCCGCGCACAGAGCGAATTGAACTTTTCGCGAGTATGCAGCCCGCAAAAGAAGTCGGCGGCGATTTCTATGACTTCTTCTATGTGGACGAAAACACTCTCGCAGTTGTAATGGCGGACGTTTCCGGCAAAGGAGTACCTGCTGCGCTGTTTATGGTTGTCGCGAAAACCCTGATTAAGACTAACGCTCTTCGGGGGCTGTCCCCCGCAGAGGTCTTCGAAATCAGCAACAATCTGCTCTGTGAAAACAACGACGCGCAGATGTTCGTTACTGCGTTCATGGGATTTTTGAACATTCCCACAGGCAGGTTCACTTTCGTGAACGCAGGGCATAATCCGCCAATCCTCAAGCGCAAGGCAGACAGGCAGGCTCGCGCAGGTATGGACTACGGCAACCAAGTTCATATAAGCGGAGTGTGGGGCTGGCTTAAAACGAAAGTCGGCTTTGTACTGGCGGGCATGGAAGACATGAGCTTTGTTCAGAGCGAAATCGTCTTAGAGGCGGGCGACGAGCTGTTTCTTTACACCGACGGAGTCACGGAAGCCCATGACATCAACAACAATCTATTCTCTGACCCGAAACTGCTTGAAGTCGCGAATGTATTCGAGTATAATACCCTCGAAGAGTTTACCGACTTGCTCAAGGGTGAAATTGACGCGTTTGCAGGGGAAGCTCCTCAAGCAGACGATATAACTACGCTGATGTTGAGATTCAAGGGCTGATTGTCTTTAATTAACAAAGATTTTACATTAGCATACCCCCCAAGGGTACTGTTAAACTTTGACGAAGTTTGATATAATAAATTACGTTGTGTGCTTTTCACGCAACGTAATCTATTTAATTAAAGAGGAAAAGAAAACAATCATGAAAAACCTGAAAGTCAGAACGAAGCTGTTCATCAGTTTCACCGTTGTTGTTACTCTCGCTGTTGTTGTCGGCGTTGTCGGGATTGTCGGAATGTTGCAAATCGCACAGTCCGGCGATAATATGTACCGGGAAATAACAGCCCCGCTTCCATATCTTGCGCGGATTCAAGAGACTCTGCAAAATGCACGGGTTCAAGTGCGGGAAATGGTGCTTTCTGCTAAAGACGGGGATATGACCGGCGTTGACCGCTCCATGGAGCTTATACTTGAGTTAGTTGCTCTGCAAGACGAACAGCTTAATACTTATGCGCAAACCCTTTCACCGGGTCAACGGGAAACGCTCTTTAACAGGGCGCGTGATATTTACGAAAATCAACTAATCGACACGGTAGTTGCCATTAACGTAGCCTGTAAAGAGCTAAATTTCGTCGAAGTCGGACGGCGCATGGAAACCTGCCGCATTCTCAGCGACGAAATCCTCGGCATTTATGACGAAATGCTTGTCATTACCGTTACACGCTCGCAAGAGGCGGCGCAAGGCGGGAACAATATCGCGAATATGTCCCTCGCTTTTATCGTCGCCGCACTTATTTTTGTTGTGGTTGTTGCTTTGTCACTCACGGCATATATTACGTCTTTAATCGGTAAACCGCTTTCATTCATGTCTCGCGCCCTTGAGCAAGTCGGCTCTCGCGGAGACCTCACCATTCCCGCAGATATTGGTGCTTCAGCGCAGGAATGTGCCTCTTGGGGCGACGAAATCGGTTCTTGCGCGCGTTCTTTCGGCGGGCTGATTGCACACTTGAGCGAAGTCAGCAGAACCCTTGAAGAAATCTCAAAGGGGAATCTGAGCGTGAATGTTACGCAACTTTCGGACGCAGACAATATCGGGCGTTCCCTCAAGGCACTGCTTGACAACTTAAACGATATGTTCGGGCAAATCCGTGAGGCTTCTAACCAAGTTACGTCAGGTTCGGGTCAAGTCGCGGACGGGGCTTCTGCTCTCGCAAGCGGCGCGACACAACAAGCGGCGACGCTTCAGCAAATCTCTGCAAGCATTTCAGACATTTCTGAAAAGACTCAGGAAAACGCCGTGAGAACCTCACAAGCGGCAGAGCTTGCTCATACGATTATGGGCAGTGCCGAAAAGGGCAGCGACCAAATGGCGCAGATGATTGCCGCAGTCAACGAAATCAACGCCGCGAACCAAAACATCAGCAAGGTGATTAAAGTAATCGACGACATTGCATTCCAAACTAACATTCTTGCGCTGAACGCCGCAGTAGAAGCCGCGCGTGCAGGTGCGGCGGGAAAAGGTTTTGCAGTTGTTGCAGAAGAAGTTCGTAACCTTGCGGCTAAGTCTGCCGAGTCCGCTAAAGACACGAGCAGTCTGATTGCCAATTCTATGCAGAAAGCCACACTCGGAACGCAAATCGCGGATAATACCGCAAAAAGCCTTCGTGAAATCGTCAGCGGAATTGAGCAAAGCGACGTGATTATTGCCGAAATTGCACGTTCATCAAGTGAGCAGAATGTAGCTATCAGACAAATCAACGACGCTGTCGGCGGAGTTACCGATGTAGTTCAGCAGAACTCTGCGACTGCCGAGCAGTCTGCCGCTGCAAGCGAGGAAATGAGCGGTCAAGCGAATATGCTCGAAGGGCTTGTGAAAAAATTCAGGTTGCGATAAGCCTTTGCCCCTTCATAATTATGCTGCTCCGGTATATGTAACAGATAGTATGTTTGTTACATATACTGGAGCAGCATAATTACGGAGGATAAAATCATGAACGATTATCTTGACACCTTTAACTACAGTGCGTTCCTGTACGCGGGAACAGGGATTGGCGGGTTCAACGGAAACAAGGGCAAGAACCCTATTCCCGATGTGCCTGTTGCAATCGCGCAAATCAACCACCCCCGCGGGCTTTCGGCGGATTATCTCGGCAACCTTTATTTCGCGGACGAGTACAACGGCTCGGTGCGAGTTGTAACCTTTGATGACACGATGCAGCGAGTTGTCCGTACTATTGTCGGCACGGGGGAGGAGGCGGGTTCAGCTCAGCCCCCCGACGGCGTAATCGCTCAGGGAATCGAAATGTATGAGCCGATGGCAGTCGATGTTTCGACGGATTGCCGACACGTGGTTTTCCTTGACACGGACAGCCACTTAGTCATGCTTTTAGACATGGAACACCCGGCGGGGGTGTATGAGAAGGACATCTACTACAAAGGCTCGCTCCTGTACGCGGCGGGAACCCATTACCCTGCAGGGCCGTGGCTTACTCACCTTGCAGGAAAGTATATTTCCGGCTCTGCGGGCGGGTATTATGAGCCACCCGACCACAACCCCGACGAGGCGCGGTTTAATACTCCGCAGGGAGTAGTAATCAACGGCGCGGGGGACTGTATTTACGTCGCGGACAGTAATAACAACGTCATTCGCGTTTTGCGCAAGAGCGATAAGTTCAAGGGGTGGGAAGTCTTTCACTTTGCGGGAAGCAAGACCGCCTCTGCGGGATATGGCGGCGACGGCGGTTTAGCGGAGAATGCTCTGCTTAACCACCCAATCGGGATTGCCCTTGACTCCACCGACGAGAATCTCTATATCGCGGACATGAATAATCACCGCGTGCGTAAAATCCACATTGCCAGCGGAATTATTACCACTGTTGCGGGGAACGGGCAAATCCCGCCTAATCAGTACACCAATGTCAACGACGGGACTGTGGCGCAGCTCGGGCAGCCCCTCAATCAAACCGCGTTGTTTAAGTATCTCAGCGATGTTGCCTTAGATGAGCATAACAATATCTATATTGCCGACCAGAGCCAAAACCGCATTCGCAAAGTTAAAGCAGATTTGAGCGAGATTCGCACAATCTACGGTAACGGTTATGAAGTCTACGTCAAAGCTCCGCGCGGAATTGACGTGAACTGGGCGGGGGAAGTTTTCGCCAGCGATACCGAAGGTGCGAAAATCTGGCGGCTTGTTCCTGAAGGTCTGAACGACAACAACTATCCCGACCCGCCGCAGTGCCGCTCCGCCCGCGTCCTCTGCGTGCCTTTATCAGCGAAAAAACGCACAGTCGGCAAGCCGCTGACAGGCGGCGGGTTCGAATTCGAAGTCGTGGATTTAGGCGGCAAAGTCGTTTCAAGGGCGAAAAACAGCTGATTTTGCTTTATGCTAACGCACATTCAAAAAGTTTTCGAAAACTTTTCGAAAACTTTTTGAATTTTTTTCAAAAAACTATTGACAAGCTCATTTTTATGTGGTATAATATTTTATGTCGTCTAAAGTAACGACACTTTCTACGCATTTTCAGGCGGCATAGCTCAGCTGGCTAGAGCACTCGGTTCATACCCGGGGTGTCGTTGGTTCAAATCCGACTGCCGCTATCGCCAATTGATAATTGACAAATGACAGTTAAATCTTTCATCTGTCAACTCTTTTCGGCCCGTTGGTCAAGCGGCTAAGATTTCGCCCTTTCACGGCGAAGACAAGGGTTCGATTCCCTTACGGGTCAAAGAAAATCAAGAGATGTTAGAAGTCCGCGGATTGGTTCTATGAGCCACTCCGCGGGTTTTCTTTATAAGCCGAAAATGCGACTTGGTATTTACTTTGGTATTTACGGCACAATTGGCAGTCCTGCCTTAGAACGTGATGAACGGTTCGTCGTTTGCTTCTTCCTCCGCTTCGCGGATTTCGTGTGAGTAGATTTGAAGTGTAACCGCAGGATTCTCATGTCCGAGCATCTTGCTGATTTTAACGATGTTCACGCCTCGGTGGATAAGCAGTGAAGCGAACAAGTGCCTGAACTGGTGGATTCCATAAAATGGTAGTCCGTTTGCTTGGCTGAATCCTTGTAGCCACTCGTAGGGTGTTTGGTAGTTCATGGGTTCGCCGTTCCACTTGGTAAAAAGCCTGCCGTTGTCAACCCACTTACTGCCGAGTCGTTTGCGTTCGCTCGTCTGCTCTTCTTGATACTTGCGTACCAAGTCGATGATTTTGGGCGAGAAATTCAGCGTTCGTCTTGAAGCCTCGGTCTTTGGTGTGTCAGTATAATCGCCGAGGTCGCGATTATAAAGAGCGGTTCGGCGGATTTTGACTTTGTTTTTCGTCCAGTCAAAGTCCTTGTACATGAGTCCCAGAATTTCTCCGCGGCGTGCGCCGCTGTGAGCAATTAGATTAAAAAAGACGCGATACTTCAATGGTGCAGACTCTAACGCCTCTAAGAATATCTTCAGTTCAGCCTCGGAATAAATTTCCTTTTCTTGGCGTTTGATTTTCGGGACTTTTACACCCTTGCAAGGACTTTCGCTCATTATCCGCATATCTACTGCGTGAGTAAAGACGCATGATATGAAACTCAAGTAGTGCCGAATCGTCTTTGGTGAAAGCGGTTTGCCGGTTTTCTC
>WQXP01000093.1 GCA_009784765.1 Oscillospiraceae bacterium
CTGCTTCTAAGAACCCGCGTCCGCTCGAAGTCCTGCTCCCGTGGTGGGAAACGCTCAGCACATTCGCAGAGAGGTCTGCTTTCCGATACAAGAGGTCGTCCTCTGCCGCACGTTCCATATCCCCGGTGAATAAAAACGCATTCTCGCCGTGAACCAACCTCACCACCACAGAATGGTTGTTGATACTGTCGCCGAAGCAGTCATAAGGCGCGAGAACCTCGATATAAGTACAACCGCTTTCGCTCAAGGGGTACACAGAGCCTGCCTCCGCGAAAAGCGGCTGGGTGTCGCTGTTTTCTAAGGCGTACATCTTTCGCTCAAAAGTAGCAGTATCAGGGAGGTATGCCTCTGCAATCTGCGGCTTCATGAGATAATCTGCCCCGATTTCGTCGATTACTCTGTCCATTCCCCCGATATGGTCTGCGTGAGGGTGGGTTGCGATTATCATACACAGCCTGTCTCGGGCTAAACCGGAACGCCGAATATAATCAACCACTCCGTCGGCGTACTGCCTGTCCCCCGTGTCAATGAGAACTGCGCTTGTTTCGCTGATAATCAACGCGGCATTACCTTGCCCGACGTCGATGAAATGCACCTGCACTACGCCCTCGGCGGGGCGTGTTACTCGCGGAGGCGCGTTTTCGCTGAGCCCGAGATAGCTTGTTATATTCTCCCACCCGAGGTAGTCAACGGCGATTGCCCCGCCGATTATTGCGATTAGAATTATCACGGTCAGGGCGAGGTTTCCACGCGCCTTTTTTGATTTCTTGTTTCGATTTCTTGACATTAGCATTGCTTTTCCTTTTGTTGAGCAGTTCCGCGAACAGAGCCGCGTTTTCGGGCTTGTAATACTGGAGCAACGCCCGCTGAGTTGCTTTCTGATAGTCAGACTTCGCTACGTAAATCTTCTCGAGCGTATACGGCGCGAGACCTGTGTAATACATCGCTGTGCTGAGCGTTCCCGGTGTGGGGTAAAAGTCCTGCACTTGCTGCGGGCGAATCCCGCGGGCTTTGAGCCAAATCGCCAAGTCCAGCGCGTCATCGAGGGTCGCCCCGGGGTGGGAAGACATCAAATAAGGGACTAAATACTGCTGTTTCCCCGCTTTGCTTGAGAGCCGTGCAAATTCCTCACTGAAGCGTTCATACACGCTAATCGGCGGTTTGCCCATAAGCTCGAGTACTCGTGCTTTGCAGTGTTCCGGGGCGACTTTGAGCTGCCCCGATACATGAAACGCCGCCAATTCTCGCAGAAAATCCTGCTTTGGGTCTAACATTGCATAGTCATATCGAACTCCCGAGCGGACAAAAACCCGCTTAACTTTCGGGATTTCGCGGAGTTTGCGCAAAATCCCCAGAAACTTCTCGTGGGAAACGCGCAAGCTTTTACACGAAGTCGGCGAGAGGCACTTGCGATTGCGGCAAAATCCCGATTTGATTTGCTTCGCGCAAGAGGGCTGAGAAAAGTTCGCAGTGGGGCCGCCCACATCATGGATATACCCCTTGAATCGCGGACTTTGCGTAAATTCCCGCGCTTCTTTAATGAGCGACTCTTCACTTCTCGTTTGAACCCGCCGACCTTGATGAAACGCCAACGAGCAGAAGTTACACGCCCCGAAACAGCCGCGAGTCCAAATCAGTGAAAACTCTACTTCTTCGAAACACGCGGGCAACCCCTGCGGGAGTTTCCGCGAAAACGGCAGTTCATACACTGCGTCCATTTCGCTTTCGGATAAGCTCCGCTGAGGCGGGTTTTGGACTAATACCACAGCTTCACCGTGAGCCTGCGCGTGAGCCTGTGCGAGGGTCTTTCCGCGAACTTCGTCATGCTCCTCATGTTGAATCACAGCGGCTTTCATGTAAGCACGCTTGTCTTCACGGACTTGTTCAAAGCTGTCGAGCATCAGCGCGTTTCCGGGAGCGGTTTGCGCCACATAACAAGTCCCTCGCAAATCTGTAATATTGCGCAAGTTTTCGCCGCCGCGTAATCGCTCTGCCAATTCCCGCAAGGCTAATTCTGCCATGCCGTAGACGAGCAAATCTGCGCCGCTTGACACAAGCACACTCGGGAGGACGCTGTCGCTCCAGTAGTCATAATGGGCGAATCTGCGAAGCGAAGCCTCCAACCCTCCGATGATTATGCCGCAGCCGGGGAATAATCGCCCCAGAGCCTTGCAATAGCTGTTGACTGCGTAGTCAGGGCGATTTCCCGCATTACCATCACGCCTCGGCTTCCCTGCGACCGTGTAGTTCGCGACCATGCTGTCGATGTTTCCGCCCGTCACCAAGAACCCGAAGCGCGGCAAACCGAACTGCGCGAACTCACTTTCTTTCACAGGTTGTGAGATTACGCCGACGCTCAGCCCCATGCTTTCGAGAAGCCGTACCACAATCGCAATCCCGAAACTCGGGTGGTCGGCATAAACGTCGCCTGTTATGCAGATGAAGTCTTTCACTGTTGCAAAATCCTCCTTAACTGTCAACTGTCATTCCCGCCTCAACTTTCGCTCAAGCCAGTCTTGTTCTGTCATGAGAACCTCACGCGGACGCGACGCTCCTGTAGATTTGCCGATTACGCCCATCTTCTCCATGATGTCCATAATCCGCGCCGCACGCCCGTAACCGAGTTTCAGCTTGAGCTGCAGATAAGACGTAGACGCTTTCCCCGCCGCGATTACCGCTTCGATTGCTTCGTCAAGCCTGTCATCATCAAGCTCGAAGTCTTCAAAAGCGTCGCCGCCTTTTTCTTTTTCGGCGAGTGCGGCAGTCTGGCGTTCGATTTCTTCAATAACGTCGCTGTCATACTCGAAGTCGAAGCTTTCTTTAACGTGCTTCACAACGCGATTGATTTCGTCGTTGGAAACCCAGCACCCCTGAACACGAATAGGCTTGGGGATTCCCGTAGGCGCGTAGAGCATATCCCCGTTCCCGAGTAGCTTCTCTGCACCCGCCGTGTCGAATATAACGCGAGAGTCTACCTGAGATGCGACTTTCAGCCCGATACGGCTCGGAATGTTCGCTTTAATCAGCCCCGTAACGACATTCGTGGTGGGGCGTTGCGTCGCGATTACAAGGTGGATTCCCGCCGCCCGCGCTAACTGCGCCAAGCGGCAGATATTGCCCTCAACTTCTTTTGCGGCAGTCATCATAAGGTCGGCAAGCTCGTCAATGAAAATGATGATTTTCGCCATATATTCGAGGTTTGGGGCGTCGTCTTCTGTGTTCGAATCCGCGTCGATTGCTATGGTCGAATCCACAAGACGCTCGCCGTTTTTGAGCCGCGTGTTAAACTCACCGATGTTACGCACATTGTTCTCCGCGAAAAGCGCGTATCTGCGCGTCATTTCGTTTACTGCCCACCCGAGTGCCCCGGCGGCTTTCTTAGGGTCGGTAACAACGGGAGTGAGCAGGTGGGGGATTCCGCTGTAAATCGCGAACTCTACCATTTTCGGGTCTATCATCATTATGCGGACTTCTTCGGGAGTAGCGCGGTAAAGAATGCTCATGATAATACTGTTCACGCAGACAGATTTACCTGAACCCGTCGTTCCTGCAATGAGAATATGGGGCATTTTCGCAATGTCCGAGATGATGATTTCCCCCGTAATATCACGCCCGATTGCAGTGCCGAGCTTGGAATCACTGTCGGCTTTGCGGAACTCGTCCGAGTCAATGAGTTCGCGGAAAGTTACCATATCACGGGTGGTATTCGGGATTTCAACCCCCACTGCGGATTTCCCCGGTATAGGGGCTTCCATGCGGACTCCCGCTGCCGCCAAGTTCAGCGCGATGTCGTCAGACAACCCGGTAATCTTCGAGATTTTGACCCCTGCGGCAGGGCGGATTTCATACCGCGTAACAGACGGCCCGCGAATTATGCCCTCCATAGTTACTACAACCCCGAAACTCTTGAGGGTGTCCACGAGCTTTGCAGCGTTTTCGTCAAGCTCTGCCTGCACCTCTTCTTGGGTGAGCTTTTTGACGACGTTATCAAGCAAATCAATACTCGGCAGGCTGTAGAGCTGTTGATGCGCCGCAAACTCCGCCAATGCCGTGATTTTATCGAAATCAGAGGGCGGCTTCTCGGGCTTGAACTCCTCCTCAAGAGCATCGAGGCTTGCTGTAACGCTGTTCTCGTTGAGTTCGTTCTGCAGTGCTTCTAAAGCTTTTTCCTTTTGATAACTCTCGATTGCTTCTGCCACGGGGTTTTTAGGAGGTGCTTCCTCTATGTCAAGGCTGTCTACATCGAAAGGCGGTTCGTCGCTGTCGTTTATGTCCGGCTCCACATCGAATGGGGGCTCGTCGGTATTGTCCGAATCGTCGCTCATTTCGCCCGGAGCAAGAACATCTTCTTCAGGCTCTTCTTCCGGCTCTTGCAAAACTTTCATAAACTGTTCGACCTTGCTCTTTTCCTCAAGGTGCTGCGAACCGCCGAGCTTGTCTTCTATTTCCCGCTCAGCTTCTTTCATCTGCTCATATGCCGCTTCCGATTTAGCGGCGGCGGCTTCAGCCAGCTCTTGTTCGTGAAGAAGAGCGAGTTCCTCCGCATACTGTTCACGGAGTTCCCGCCGCTGGGCATACCACCGCCCGAATGCCCGAAAAGGGGCGGCAATCCCCCTCAAGAATGCGCCGGGGGTGATGTTTCCCAACACCATCACAAGCACAAGAATGACTACGCCTATGATAATTCCTGCGCCGATTTGCCCGAAAAACATCAGCGGATAACTCACCCCATAACCGACAACCCCGCCGAGGCGTGCTTCGGATTCGACAGAGTCAGCCCCGATTATATGCAGCAAAGCACACAGCAAAGCAAAGATTGCGACAATCAAAGGGATTCGCCGCTTGAGTGATATGTAAATCAACGCGGCACCCAAAGCGTACACAGCATACCCGAAAACATAGTGCAACCCTCCGCGAACAGCTTCCCATGCAGGTGCTTCAAGAGGAATCAGCGCGAAAGCAGCGGCAAGCAATCCGACAGCGAACAGCACAACCGAGCAAATCTGCCGATTGCGCTTATCCCGCGCCGCGATTTCCTGCGCCGCCGCCGACCTCTCCGACGAACGCGGTGCAGATTGCGGCTCAGACTTAGGCGCGGCTTTTGAAGCTGAATTATTACTTCTTGTATTATTTGAGCTTTTTTTACGTTGTGGTTGTGCCATGTTTTGACTTCCTTCTTTTGATTTTACGGCGCGGTGAGGACACCGCTCCCTACAGCCTGAATGTAATCCCCGTGATATGTTCGAATGCACCCCATATGATGCACAGAACGCCGATTGTCATTACATAAATCGCGAAAACCTTGAACTTTTCGCGCTTGACTAACAGCTTCACTAATTTAATCGCGAACAGCCCCACAACCATTGC
>WQXP01000094.1 GCA_009784765.1 Oscillospiraceae bacterium
ACTCAAGAGCTTAGTCCCCGAAGCGCGAATCGGAATCGCCCACGGTAAGATGGAAGAACGGGAGCTTTTAGACGTCTGGCGGAAGCTTCTTGAACACGATATTGACATATTAGTCTGCACGACGCTAATCGAAACAGGGGTAGACGTGCCGAATGTCAACACTCTGCTGATTGAAAACGCCGACCATATGGGGCTGGCGCAACTCCACCAACTTCGCGGACGGGTGGGGAGGACTAATCGGCGGGCGTATGCTTATTTCATGTTTGCCCGGGGGAAGCAGGTGACGGAAATCGCCCAGAAGCGGCTGAATGCCGTGCGGGAGTTTACGCAGTTCGGGGCGGGGTTCAGAATCGCTATGCGGGATTTGGAAATACGCGGTGCGGGAAGCGTTCTCGGGGAGAGCCAGTCGGGGCATTTATCCGCAGTGGGGTATGAGATGTATGTGCGAATGCTCGAGGAAGCTGTGCGGGATGTAGGGCGCGGTGTCCACGCCGCGCCGGACGATAATGCTCCTGTCACAGCCTGTACTGTTGACATTAAAGTCGATGCTTTTATTCCCGATTCGTATATCTGCAATCAAACACAGCGCATTTCGGTGTACAAGAAAATTGCGGAAATCCGTGATGAAGACGATGCGGTTGATATAATCGACGAACTCACCGACAGGTATGGGGTGATTCCGCGAAGTGTTACGGGGCTGATTCAAGCGGCGCGAATCCGCAACAGCGCGAGTATGCTCGGCATTGATGAGGTGGTTCATGTTAAAGATAAGTTGACGTTTTTCTGGGAAACGCCCGACATGGCGCGGCTTGGGCGAGTTTCGCAGGAGCTTTCCCGCCGTGTCGAATTGAACATGGTTGGGCGCGTGAATGTGTCGCTGAAGTTAGGCAAAATCATGTGGCGGGAGAAAGGACGCTGGCAAGAGTCAGCGGAGGTCGATGATGTTTTAGAAGCGGCTATGACTTTTTTGAAAAGTATTAGTTGACAAACGGGGATTTATAGAGTATAATAGAAAGTGCGGAGGAAATATTCTATGGTACGTATTTTTGCAGAAACGCCGACTTTTACCGAAAGTTGGCATGATTTAGGCTTAACCGATGACGATTTGCGAGCGCATTACGGATAAAGAAAAGGCAATGTACAAAGAAATGGTGAAAACATTCAAAGAGGAGATGAGGACATGAGTATACACGAAAATACCTTAAAAGGTTTACAAGAATTGGTGGAGTATGCCAAAGGCAATCTTGAATTAAGAACAACCGTTGTTGAAGTCCCTGATGACGAGGTTAATTATGATGGTTTGTTCAAAAAATTATCTGCAAATAATCGACAAAAAGTTTTGATTTATGTCAACGATTTATTGTTAGAAGAAGCGGGGTGAAACTGTATGAAAAAAAACAACAACTACAACAATAGCGCGAAGAACACCGATATGCTTTTCGGGTTTCTTGCGATTTTCGGCTCGCTTGTTGCGCCGCTTATATTTCTGATTGCCGCTGCTTTCGCAGGCGCTGTGGAGGACGATGTGTGGCTTTTCGCACACGTTATTCTCAGCGGGCTTCTGTTTTGTGTGGTGTGGTTGGTTCACGGAATCCGCGCTATAATTCGCGCTGACCGCTCTAAGAAGTATGCCAAGGCTTTCGGAAAATCACCGCGTGTTAAAATCGCACAGGTTATTCGCGAGGTGGGCGGAACGCTGCGCAGTGTATCGAGCGATTTGCTCATGCTGAGGGCGAGGGGCTATTTCCGCGAGATTGATTTCGACCTCAATTACAAGGAAGTAATCCTTGATAATACGGACAAAGCCGACGAGCCGCTCCCTGCAGAGGCGGGATTTTCCGGAGAAGATGAGTGCGTCTATGAAGTTAAGTCGGAGTTTCCGCTGTGGGCTGTCGTTGTCGCGATTTCTGCTATGTTGCCTTTCGTTTCGATGAATGTGCTTGCGCTTATATTCGGGGTGGCAGTCAGCACAGGGGCGACTTTGCTTTCATTGCATTTTTTTCCGCGTCCGAAATTCTTTGTGGAGGTTAAGCGCGTTGGCACGGTATTAGTCCGCCCTGCTGCTACGGGGAATGAGGATTACGACTCGGCACGAAGCCGCATTTTCGAGAACCACAGCGAAATGCTGCGGCTTTCCCGGGAGATTCGGTCGCGCAAAATTAGGGAGCCGCTGGGGCAAATCATGAAAACCCTGTCTGAAATAAGCGAGTATATCACGGCTAATCCTTCCAAAGCGCGGACGCTTCGCCAGTTCAGCAACTATTACCTCCCGACGACTGTGGATTTACTCAAGACTTATGAGGAGCTTGAGAGCAAGCCCGACAACCTCAAGGGTGCGAATATTGCGGAGGCTATGGTAAAAATCGAGGGCATAGTTGCGAATATGGTAGTCGTGTTCAAGCAGGAGTATGACGAGCTGTTTGTGGACAGAGCCATGGACGTTTCTGCGGAAGTCGCGGTTATGGAGAGTTTGATTAAAGAGCATAGGGAAACCGAAAACACAGAAAATATTTAGGGGGAAATACACATGGTACTTGTAAACACAGACTACATCACGGGGAAGAACTTAGCAATCCTCGGGCTTGTAAAGGGGAGCGTTGTTCAGGCGAAACACATAGGGCGGGACATTATGGCGAGTTTCAAGACAATCGTCGGGGGCGAAATCGTGGGTTATACCGACCTCATGAACGAAGCGCGTGCAATCGCGACGCACCGAATGATAGAAGAGGCGCGTGCGATGGGTGCAGACGCAGTCGTGAATGTGCGATTCGTCTCGGCGGAGGTCATGCAGGGTTGTGCGGAGGTAATCGCTTACGGCACTGCGGCGAAGTATGTTTAGGGGGAATTGACAATCAGTAACAATAACAAAGGAGAAATTCACAAATGGACGGAATTAACTTGAGCTTAGACGCAAGCGAAAACACTGAAACGGCCGCAACACCGCAACCGGAAATCCCGGTGTTTGACCCGATTGCAGCAGCTCCGTCAATCGCGGACTTGATGCAGTCTGCCGCACCTGCTGCACCGGTTTTTGAGCAGGCAACCGCGCCGGCTGCGGAAGCATCTGCTCCGCCCGCTGAACCGGTAATCGAGGTTGTAACCGCCCCTCCGCCGACGGCTATGCCTGCTGCAGCACCGCCGGC
The DNA here is from genome assembly GCA_009784765.1 of Oscillospiraceae bacterium. GTDB lineage: Bacteria > Bacillota > Clostridia > Oscillospirales > Ruminococcaceae > Ruminiclostridium_E. The sequence goes on from WQXP01000094.1 coordinate 3,144, forward strand.
TTTCACTGCTGTTTCGGCGAGCATTGCGCATATCCCTGACTCGGCGGGGTTGTCTGAAGCAGAACTCAAGACGATTAAAGATTTCGCGAGCAAAATCGACGTGCGAAACACGGCGCAGATTTTGCAGTATGGCGGACAGGCGCAGAAGAAAGTCTCGACTTTTTCGGAGGCGGCTCTCGCGAATGTCAAGACCAAGGACGTGAACGAAATCGGGGATATGCTGTCGAACATGGTTATGCAGCTCCGCAGTTTTGAGATTGAGGATTCGGGCAAGAAGAGGCTTTTCGCGAAATCACGGGACAAGATGGCACTCAAGAAAGCGGAGTTTGATACAGTCGCTAAGAATGTAGACAAAATCACCGACGCCCTTGAAGGGCATAAGGTAACTTTGCTTAAAGACGTGCATATGCTTGACCAGATGTATGACAAAAACCTTGAGTATTACAAAGAGCTTACCATGTATATCATCGCGGGGCGAAAGAAGCTCGAGGATATTTTAGCGAACGAACTTCCTGCGCTGCAGAAGAAGGCGATTGCGTCGGGATTGCAGGAAGATGCCCTTGAGGCGAATCATCTTGCTGATATGTGCAACCGCTTTGACAAGAAACTCCACGACCTTGAGTTGACGCGGGTTGTTTCGATTCAAATGTCGCCGCAAATCCGATTGGTTCAAAGCACCAATAATATCATGGTGGAGAAAATCCACTCTTCCATTGTCAACACGATTCCGCTGTGGAAAAACCAGATGGTTCTTGCACTCGGAATGGCGAACACGCAAAAAGCTATTCAGACACAGCGGGCGGTTACTGATATGACTAACGAACTGCTCAAGAAGAATGCGGACTCACTGCGCTTGAATACGATTGAGGCGGCGAAAGAGTCTGAGCGGGCAATCGTTGATATTGAAACGCTGAAGCACACCAACCAGTCGCTGATTAGCACCCTTGATGAGGTTCTGCAAATCCAGAACTCCGGGCGGGAAAAACGCCGTGAAGCTCAGGCGGAGCTGCTCAAAATTGAAGAGGAACTCAAGGCGAAACTTCTCGACATTCGCGACGGCGGCGGGAGTACTAATCCTAACGTCGTAGTAGCAGACCCTGTCGTCCCGAAAGAGCTGACGATGTAGGGGGAATGAAACACAGGAGGTTATGTCATGACTCAAGTTAATGTTATGATTGATGAACATTTGAAGCAAAGAGCAGATATTTTGTTTGACGAACTCGGAATGAGTATGGCAACGGCATTTAATGTTTTTGTTCGTCAAGTTGTGAGGCAGGGTGGTATTCCGTTTGATATAACCACTGATGTTGACCATTTTCATAGTGCAAGCAACATGAGAGTTTTGAGGCAGTCAATTAAAGATGCAAACAATGGCAAACTGACTGAACATGAACTTATTGAGGATTAAACATGAAGAAGTTATGGACTGACAGAGGCCGGGACGATTATCTATACTGGCAGGGCGAAGACAGAAAGACGCTCAAAAAAATAAATGCGCTTGTAAAGGATATTGAAAGAGAGCCCTTTTCGGGGTTGGGAAAACCCGAGGCTCTTAAACACGATTTGTCGGGTTGGTGGTCGCGCAGAATCGACGAAACAAATAGAATTGTTTATCGAGTTCAAAGCGGTAATCTTGAAATTTCACAATGTAAAGACCATTATGACGGCAAATAACAACCACACAGAAAGTAGAAGCAATTTAACATGGCTAACAAACACGAACTTACTCCGGAGCAGGCAAGAATCGCGGCTTATAATCGCGGGCTTATGGACAAGGCAGTCGAAAGCGGACGCAAAACAAAGCTTCCTAAATGGTTTTACCTTGCGCGAAGGATTAGAGGCGGCTTGGTTTGGCTCTCGATGTTCAAAATCTACGGAACGTCCCGGGCACTCGAGCCTGTTTACGCTCACGCATTTTTGACGCGGGATTTGATTCCTGATGAGGTGAAGGGGCTGTTCAAGACAGTCAGTGATGACATTGTCGATTTTATCCAATACACGGAATTCGGCGAAGCGGGCGGTGCAAGATTTGCCCACCACGTCAACGCAGTCCGCAACTGCCCCGACGATGTTGACACGATTGTTTCTCTCGGCGCAGGAAGTTCTCTTGCTGAAACAGTCGGGTTGTGGCACAGGCGCAATGACGGGCTCCCTCTCCCGAAAATCCACTTAGTTGATTGGGATATGGTGGGGCTTGCCCGCGCAAAAACATTCGCGGA
>WQXP01000095.1 GCA_009784765.1 Oscillospiraceae bacterium
GAAGCGGCGGATTTTGCTTTCGCAGTCGAGAATGCGGAGGAAGCTGTCAAAGCAGTCGCGGATGTAGTGGTGTGCAATCATAATAACAGCGCGATGGGCGAAATAGTAGATTACATTAAGAGGAGACAGAACAATGGAAAGAAACAAGTGCGAACATGATTTCAGGAACGATAAGTGCATTATTTGCGGCGCGGTCATGCAGTATGAGATTTGCAATGTTACCGAGCAGGTTTCCTGCAACAGTTGCATGGGCAGCGGCGGGGATTTTAATATGTCCGAAAATTCCTATAACAGCTATTGCACTGTCTGCAACGGAACTGGGCAGGAATCACGGCAGGTAACTCGGCGCAGGGGGTACATAGTCTACCCCGAATCTAAAGACTGAGAGGACGATAAAAGCAATGGACAGCACCAAACAACGCGAATTACAAATCGCGGCTTGCAAAATCCGTATGGGGATTATCGAAGGGGTTTACAACGCCAAATCCGGACACCCGGGCGGTTCACTCGGATTAGCCGACACTGTGACATATCTGTATGAGAATCAACTCAAGCTTACCACCGACCCCGCCAATCCCGCAGACCCGAAGCGCGACCGTGTAATTCTCTCGAAAGGACACAACGCCCCCGCGCTTTATGCGGCGTTAGCTTTGCGTGGGTATTTTCCTTGGGAGGAACTCAAAACTCTGCGGAAAATAGGCTCGCGGCTTCAAGGGCACCCGGTTATGAGTGCAACTCCCGGAGTGGACTTCAGCACCGGTTCGCTCGGGCAGGGATTCTCGGCGGCTTGCGGAATGGCTCTCGCGGCTAAGCTTGACAACGCCGCGTATAAGACATTCACAATCCTCGGCGACGGTGAGATTCAAGAGGGGCAGGTGTGGGAGGCGGCTATGTTCGCCGCTCATTACAAGCTTGACAATCTTGTGGCGATTGTAGACAATAACAATCTGCAGATTGACGGAGCAGTAGACGAAGTTATGTCGCCGTATCCGATTGACGAGAAGTTTCACGCATTCGGTTGGAATGTCATTTGCATTGACGGACACGATTTTACGCAAATCGCCGACGCTTTCGCCTCAGCGGACAAGAACAGCGGTTCGGGCAAGCCTTTTGTAATCATTCAAAAGACGACCAAAGGCAAGGGAGTGTCTTTCATGGAGAACAAAGCCTCCTGGCACGGAGTTGCGCCGAATGAGCAGCAGTATAACGCCGCAATGGCAGAGCTGAAGTCTGCATTACAAGCATTAGGAGGTGAACAGCCATGAGTGCAACGGTTAATATAAGCAAGGCAACTCGCGACGGTTATGCAGAGGGATTGCTCGCATTGTACGCTAAACGCCCGGACATGGTTGTTCTTGACGCAGACTTATCTGCGGCGACAAAGACAGAAGTCTTCGCGAAAGCAAATCCCCGGAGCTTTTTCAACTGCGGCATTGCCGAGGGTAACATGACCGGAGTCGCGGCGGGGCTTGCGGCGTGCGGAAAGCTTGTATTCGCGTCGAGTTTCGCTATGTTCGCAGCAGGGCGTGCCTTTGAACAAATCCGCAACAGCATTGCTTACCCGAAGCTTAATGTTAAAATCGCTGCAACACACGGAGGCATATCGGTAGGCGAAGACGGGGCTTCTCATCAGTGCAATGAAGACATTGCCCTTATGCGAACTCTGCCCGGTATGACGATTATCAACCCCGCCGACGCTGTCGAAGCGCGGGAGGCGGTTCTGGCAATGGCAGACCACAACGGCCCTGCTTATCTGCGATTCGGAAGGCTGGCTCTGCCTGTAATCAACGACAATCCCGATTATAAGTTTGAGTTAGGGCGTGCAGTCGTCCTTCGTGAGAGTGCAGATGACACAGTCGCGATTATTGCAACGGGTCTGACTGTTGCTATGGCACTCGAGGCTTATGATACCTTGAAAGGGCAGGGGATTAGCGCAAGAGTCATAAACATTCACACAATCAAACCCATAGATGAGCAGGCAGTTCTCAAAGCTGCGCGAGAGTGCGGCAAAGTCATAACAGTTGAAGAACACTCGGTCATCGGAGGGCTTGGGGACGCAGTACTCGGCGTTTTGGCTTGTGAGCCGTTCCCTGTGCATAAAATCGGAGTTCAGGACAAATTCGGTTACTCGGGCCCTGCGGCAGATTTGCTCAAAGCTTTCGGGCTCAGCAGCGAGAATATTGTCAAAACAGTAATTGAGGTGAGATTATGAAAAAGAAAACAACAGCTATGCTTTTAGCGGCGGTAATGCTCATGTCGCTGATGTTCAGCGTTCCCGTAACACCGACAGCGGAGGCGAACACCTTCGATGCGCGGCGAATCCGCGTTTCGGGGCAGCAGTTCGTAGTGGGTTCGAATGAGAACCCTCAGCGGATTTGGATTAACGGAGTCAACACGCCCTGGGACAGGTGGGACGATTTCGGGGGCGGCAGTTTCCGTGAGTCTTGGTGGGATAATCATTTTCGTTCGTTGAACGAAAACGGAGTCAACGCCACTCGTGTGTGGATTAGTTGCAGGAACAATCACGACGTTATTCAAATCAACGCGCAAGGCATGATTACAGGAGTTTCTCAACGCTTCTGGGACGATTTAGATGTATTCTTCGCTTTAGCCGAAAAGCACGAGATTTATGTTATGGCTACTCTCGTGAGTTTCGACCATTTCAAGGCATATAACGGCGATTGGGCGTGGATGGGACGCCCTCACCCCCATGAAGCTTGGCGGACTATGCTGCAATCGGCGGCTACGATTGACTCTTTTGTTAATCATTATACTATTCCTTTCGTGGAACGCTATAAGAGCAATCCTTATCTGTGGAGCATCGACTTGGTCAACGAACCTGACTGGACTCATGAAAACGATGTCAACGACAATTGGTTACAACCGAATCAGCGGACATTTCCGTGGACTCATATTTCGCACTTCGTTGCGCGCAATACTGCAGCGATTCGCAGCCGCAGCGATGTGCTTGTAACAGTAGGGCTGGCTTCGGTTAAGTATAACTCGGACAGGTACGACGGCAACATGGTTTCTGACGCTCGTTTACAGGCGCAGTTCAATGACCCTCTCGCGGCTTTGGATTTCTGGTCGCCTCACTATTACGATTGGGTGGGTGAATGGTTCGGACACCCTTTCACTCAAAGCCCGCAAGCATGGGGGCTTGACACGAGCCGCCCGTCGCTAATCGGTGAAACAGGCGCGAACGGAACTGTTCAGTGGATTGGAACGTCCGGTCAGCGGACACGCGGTTCGGTGCAATACACTCTCGTGCAGGATTATGAAAACGCATTCAACAACGGCTGGCAAGGAGTTATGAGCTGGACTTCTAACGGAGTTGATAACTACGGCACCCCCGACCCGGTTATTCGTAATACAGGTGTGGGTGTTCTGCGCGAAGTCGCTGCTGCGACAAATCGTATGCGGCAGTTACAACCGGCTTTGGTTCGCCCGAATATCACAGGCGGCGCAACAACGACTACTTCGACAACTCCGGCGACTTCTGCGCCGACAAGCCCGACTACTGCGCCGAGTACTGCGAGTTCTCCGACGAGTCCGACATCTGCTTCGAATTCACCGAGTTCACCGACCGGCACGACTGCACCGAGTTCGCCTATTTCCATCGGAACGACTGCGCCGACTACGCCAAACGAGCCGCCGTCGGATGTTTCGATTTTGCGAAACGCGTATATAGGAAACTGTCCGGGGTGTTCACAAGATAAAATTTTTCGTCTGACAGTCGTAACCTATGCCGATGGGTCAACTCAGCTTCTTAGTGCCAAACGCAATTCCTCTGGAGAACTGCTCACTGCAGGGTGCAGCCATACGCATATACGCTTGGGGGCATAAGCAAGAAAGGAAAAGCTCGCTATGAAAAACTTCTACCGCGACGGCGGGCTTGTTCTGTCCGTAATTGCGCAGACGGTGATAACCGCAATTCTTGCGGTGCTGTTGTATATGCACGACTTGCGGCATTTCTGGATTTTGCTGCCTTTTGTGGTGTTAGTCTGTTCTTTTACAATCGGCAAGCTGATTGTGGTAACGCACAGGGCGTTCCGTTATGTGAACACACTCAAGGGTGAAATCATAACAGCGGATTCGGCGGCGTTGTATCACTCACCGACGGCAATCGGCATTGTTGACAAAAATATGCGATTCATATGGTATAATCCCGTTTTTGCACAGGAGTTCAAGGAACTTGCGCAGTATGATACTCTTCACGGAGTCGCGCTGAGTGCAATTACTCCTGCGAGTACGGATTTGCTGCTCAGTGAGAGCGGTTCGCGTATTTCCTACGGCGAGAAATATTACAAAATCAATGCAGGGGTTCCGAGAGAGAATATGGCAGGGGAGATTTACGTCATCTATTTTGAGGACATCACGAAAGAGAGTATCCTTGAAATCGAGAAGCGCTTATCGCACCCGGTAGTCATGATAATAATGATTGATGCCTATGAGGAAATCTTCTCCGGGGAAAACGTGAGTGAGAGCATGACAGCGTCAGTGGTGGTGCAAGTAGATAAACTCCTTGAGGATTATATCAAAAAGACGACCGGTGTTCTGCGAAAAACGGGGCGGAACAAATTCTGGGCAGTCGTGGAAGAGCGGCATATAAATGAGTTAGTAGACAGTAAGGTGAAGCTGTTAGATGAGGCGCGAAAAATCACTGTTACCGACAGAATTTGCGTTACCCTGTCTTTCGGAATCGGCAGAACGGGCGAAACTATGGCGCAGAGTGAGCAGTATGCGCGGCAAGCACTCGAGATGGCACTCGGGCGGGGCGGCGACCAAGCGGCCGTCAAGACAGAGTCAGGCTTTGAGTTTTACGGCGGTTTCTCTAAGGGAATAGAGCGGCATACCAACAAAGTTCGAACGCGCTTGATTGCGAACTCCCTTCTTGATATGGCGAACAGTGCGGATATTATCTATGTAATGGGGCATAAATTCAGCGACTTGGACAGCATTGGTTCAGCGGTGGGGCTTGCGTGCGGGCTGCGAAACCTCGGCAAATCGGCGTATATTGTAATCGACAGGGGAACTTCCCTTGGAAGCGGTCTGCTCAAGCGAATAGAGCGGGAGAGTGAAAAAGACAAGGACAAAGACAAATCTGCGCCGCTGTTTATAGCCCCGGAGAAGGCCATTGATGCGTGGACAGAGAAGTCTCTTCTCATAATAGTAGACGTTCACAACAAGAAGTTGCTTGAAAGCTTGGCTCTTTACGAACTTGCTGAAAAAGTCGTGGTAATCGACCATCATCGCAAGATGGTAGATTTCATTGAAAACGCTGCGATTTTCCACCATGAGGTGACAGCGTCTTCAACAGCGGAGATGGTGACGGAGC
>WQXP01000096.1 GCA_009784765.1 Oscillospiraceae bacterium
AACCTTGCAGGGGCAGACCGCAACACCGCAGAGGGCGCAGTGTGGAGCCCGCGCTTCGTGTCTGAGGCGGACTTGCTTCTAGGAAGAGGGCATCCGCTGTTCAATGACGCGCTGACGGGTCAACAGCTATGTGATGTTGCCCGTGAAGAATACTTCATGGGGATTGCCAGCCAGTTCTGCGTGTTTCTTTTGAACGACTTCACTGTAACAGATTCCGACGCAGAAGGCAGAGTAGCGGTCGGCGGGAACATAACCGCGCAGACGACTCACCCTTACCAAATCGGCAGCGGCGAATATGCGGGGCATGGTTTGGCACTCCGCCAGACTGATGTTTACAGCTTTTTCCACCCCGAGTCTAAATTCGCCCATGTGATTACGAACGGAAACATAGTCAACATACACAATGAATCAAGGAGCTGGGAGTTCCCGTTGCCTAACCCCAATCGCCCGGGTCTTACATCGAAACGCTTCTTGGCACATGAAGACTTCTTCAAGCGATTTGTCGTTTCAAGCCCGACGCAGACTTTTCAGAGAACGGCTACTGCGTCCCCCCTCACCCTCACAGCCGCGAACTTCCCGGGAAGCTCGGGCAGCAATCTGCTTGCGCAGTTCTACCGCCCGTCTTCTCCGCTGATTAACTTCGCAGGGGAATTCACATGGCTTGCGAGCCAGTCTCAGTTATTGGCGCAAAGGCAAACTCCCGGAACTGCCGTATGGAACGGAACAGTCCTCACACTGACATACACGGGAACTAATACTGCCGCCACGACTGTTTATTTCAATGTACCCACATGGAATAACGCCGTTACAGAAATTCGCTATGTGAATATCCCGAACGGCGCGCAAATCATCGTGAACAACGGCAGCACGGCTGTAGAAATCGTCGGGCGTAAAGTTGATGCGGCGAACAAACCTCATGACGTTGTACCTACTTTTATTAACGGCGTTGACATTTCTAACTCGGCAGGCCCCCTCGTTAATAATAACCACATTTTGTCGGGAAGTGTTCTCTACAACTTCCACAGCGCGACTTCTGTGGTGCTTGGCGGAAACTTCAACGGAACAGTGTTCGCACCTAACGGCAATGTAACTTCTCCTGAAAACAGCGGAAAGTACGCCTCTTTGCCTCTTGAAGGCCCCGGGCATCTTTCAGGCGCGTTGATTGCGCGTTCTTACACAGGGGGGCTGCAATTCGGTTATATCCCCTTCCAAGGGCTGAACGAAGAGCTGATTCCCGACCCTGAACCTGAACCGACTACTCCCGCAACTTCACCTGCAAGCTCCCCCGCGACTGTACCTTCTACAGTAACTTCTCCTGCCACTACTTCTGCGACGACTGCTCCCACGACTGCGAGTGTAACTTCTCCGACGACTGCTCCGACAACAGAGCCGACGACTGCTCCGACGACAGAGCCTACGACTGCTCCGACAACAGAACCGACGACTGCTTCTGCTACAGAGCCGACGACTGCTTCTGCTACAGAGCCGACGACTGCTTCTGCTACAGAGCCGACAACTGTTCCGACTACAGAACCGACGACCGCTCCTGATACAGAGCCGACGACCGCTCCTATAACAGAGCCTACTGCACCGCCTACAACAGCGGGAACGCCTTTTGAAACTTCACCTCAACCAACAACGGTATATCCAACTACCGACCCGATGGGCAACTGGCTCGGCGACGGCGATGAAAACAACGGTACTACGTCAACTGCACCAACTGTGATTAACGCCACGGAGGCTTCACCGCCCTCCCAATCTGCCCCCTCAGAACTAAGCGGAACAACCGCTGCTCCTCCCCCATCCGGCACAGAAGCCCCCGGCAGCACCGACGCTGCCCCTGATGATGACTTGACAGCTTCCACTCTGACCTCGTCTTCCGCGTCGCTTCCGTCTTCTCCTTCCGCCTCTTCCGCCGCGCCGCCTCAGTTAGGCGATGACGCAGACAATCCGCGTACAGGCGTTACACTTCCCGTCGCTGCAGTAGTCAGCCTTGCGGGAATAGCCGCAGTAACATTCCGCAGAACTCGTAAGTAAAAAGCGTGTCTGCTCTCCACCAAAAACAAAGCCGCTTGAATTTCAAGCGGCTTTGTTTATTTGTTCTTACAGTTTGAATCTTGCAACCAAGCCTTTGAGCGTTTCGGATTGTCCGCTCATTTCCTCACTCGCTGCTGCAGATTGCTCCGCAGTCGCCGATGTTTGCTGGATTACGTTAGAAACTTGGTCAAGGCTCATGTTAATTTGCGAAATAGCTTCAGACTGTTCGCGGGAAGAAGCAGAGATTTCGCCGACAAGCTGTGAGCTTTCGTTGATTCCCTCAACGATTTCCACAAGGCTTGACGCAGTGTCCTGTGCGATTCTCGCCCCGAGTTCCGCTTTTTCCATCGAGCTTGCTATCAAACCGCCGGTATCTTTCGCCGCTTCGGCAGATTTAGCTGCAAGGTTACGGACTTCCTCTGCAACAACCGCGAACCCTTTACCGTGTTGACCTGCACGCGCCGCTTCAACAGCCGCATTAAGTGCAAGAATGTTGGTTTGGAAGGCAATATCGTCAATAACTTTGATGACTTTGCTGATGTTTTGGCTTGCCTGATTGATTTCATTAACAGCCGAAACCATATCGTCCATCTGGCTTGAGCCTTTTTCAGCAGAGTTTTTAATCGTGTTCGCAAGAGAAGCTGCTTTTTCAGCCATATCTGCGTTAGTGCGGGTTTGTTTCTCAATGTCGCTGACAGTAGCGGAGAGTTCTTCAACAGAAGCCGCTTGCTCTGTCGAGCCTTGTGCAAGAGATTGAGAACCTTCGGCAACTTGACGCGCCCCGTCGGATACTTGGTAAGTTGATTCGTTGATTTCGCCGAAAATGCCGTGCAAGCCGTCGATTGTTTTAACAAGGGCATTGACTAATTTGTCATTAGCAGACAAAGGAGTGGGCTTCGCAGTGAGGTCTCCGTTGGCAACACGCTCGAGGTATTCGATGTCGTGATTGATTTCCTCAATAAACTCCGCAGTGGATTTCAAGCAAACGCCGAGTTCATCTTTGTTCTGCCCGTAAGTGCTGACCGCATTACGTTCTTCTGTACGGAACTCAATGTCCCCTGTAGAAGATGCGCGTTTCATGAAGTTAGTGATAACCACTAAGGGCTTGCTAATCAGCCCGGAAATGTAGAAGGACAGGATAAGCGCGATTACAGCGGCAACGAGGATTGCAACGATAATTATAACCAGCAAGAGAGCATATGTTGCATCGTTTGCCTCGTCCGTTTCGCCTGCCATTTTGACTTTGTAGTCATTGAGCGTACCCAAGTGTTCTACGACTGTATCAGCGTGAGGTGATACATTTGTCTGCATATATTGGAACATTCCGTAAAAGTCGTCCCCGTTGCGGGCTTGGTTCATGAGGCTTTGCATTCCTGTTTGATATTGCGCGAAAGACGACATGGCAGCATTGTATGTTGAAACCATGCTCGTATTCGAATCATCAATCGCGCTTCTGTAAGAGGCCATAGACCGCGCGAAGCCGTCTTCGCGGGTTCTTACATCTTCAGCAATGCGGTTGAGGTATTCGTCTTGTCCGGTAAAGAGGATTGTTTCCCGCTTTTGAACGCGCAGTCGTTGGAAGTATTCACGTGCATCGCCTATGCTTTCGAGAGGGCGAGTCTGCTGTTCATACATTTCGTTTGCGCCTTGGTTAATCGCCGACATTCCAAAAATCCCGACACCGCCCACGGCAATCATAAACGCGATTACGAGTACAAAGCTCACGATTAGCTTTGCTGATACCTTCATGTTTTTCATGATAACACTCCTTTTGTTAAGTAAGAATTTGATTTACTTATTTTTAATTATACCACGAACTTCACCATAAGTCAAGCCTAATCAAGTGTTTTTTTTATGGCAAAATAAACAAATTTTCGCGAAATTATCCCCCGTGGTGGGCATTTTCACCAAAAATATATTGCTATGAAAGCTTTTTCGCAAAAACGCGAATGCGCTTGACTTTTTTGCGAAAGTGTGATACACTAAGTAAAAGAAGAGCAATTTTCTACGAATGTAGGGAACGCATTTATGCGTTCCGCTGAATTGCCAAGTAGGGAACGCATTTATGCGTTCCGCTGAATTGTTAAAGGAGAATAATCATGAACACTAACCCTAACTGCCTTTTCTGTAAAATTGTCGCGGGAACAGTTCCGTCGGAGAAAGTCTATGAAGACGAACAAGTCCTCGCGTTTCGGGATATTAACCCCGCCGCCCCTGTGCATATCCTTATAATCCCGAAGTCGCACATCGACGGGGCGGATGCGCTGTGCCACGAACACAGCGAACTCGCCGCGAAATTGATTCTCACAGCTACTAAGATTGCATTCGAACTGCAGCTCACTGAGGGCTGGAGGCTTGTTACAAACGTCCTCACCCACGGAGGGCAGACTGTGCGGCACCTGCACATTCATCTGCTCGGAGGGGCGCAGTTAGGCGACTTCGGCGTGGTCAAAGAGTTCCGCCGAAGACCCTGCGGCAACAACCTCGGCGATTTTTGAGTGTTTTGGAAAGCTCCACGAAAGCGAGTCCGAAAACAAGCCCCAAAACAAGAAAGTTCCTGTTCGCGGGATTAGCCGTGCTGTGCCTGTTGTCTTTTCTGCGGTATGAGTTTGCGGTGAAACGCCCCGTCCTTGAACACGCCGGGCAAACCCTTGCCCTTGAGGGAAGGATACTCGAGATTCGCGAAATGGCGTTTTATTCGGCAAACTATACTCTCGAAGCGCAAATCGGCGGTGTCAAAACGCGGATTGTCGTGACTGCTCCCGAAAGCGGCGCGATTCACGCGGGCGATGTTGTCGGCGGTGAAATCACACTTGCGGAGTTTCGCGATACGGCGATTTTCCCGCAGCGGAGCTACAACTACGCTCGCGGAGTGTTGCTTAGCGGAGATGCGGACAAGCTTGAGTTCGTAAGGCGCGGCAATCTGACTGCAATGCAAGGCATTCACGATTACAATGAAATCATTCGCGAACGAGTCGACGCCGCATTCCCCGATTCGGACACAGGCGCGTTACTCAGCGCGATGTTCCTCGGCGAACGCGGGGGCTTGTCGCCGCAACTCAGCCGCGATTTACGAGTCGCCGGGGCGGCGCATTATACCGCTGTTTCGGGGCTTCATATGACGCTGATTGCACATATATTCGCGGCTTTTTTGAATCTGCTGTGCGGACACGGTGCCAAGCGGCAAGGTTTCCTTGCCGCGCGGAGGCTGCCTCGGCAGCCGGAGTTTAAGTTCGTAGCTTTAAGCGCGGTTATAGTGGTATCAGCAGTCTTTTTCGGATTGTCG